>DAIDKJ010000074.1 GCA_027450105.1 Ferrovum sp. | reverse complement strand
CCCTGGATCGCCAAGCCCTGGCTGAAATGTCCTGCATTGCCGGGGTTGGTGGCAATGTCCCTCATCTGGTGAAGATTGCCCAGTCCGGTCGTCCCATACTGGCTTTGGATGGGTGCCCGCTTCAGTGCGTCAAAAGCAGTTTGGCCCAGCGTGGCCTCAGCCCTACCGAACATGTCATGCTGCATGAACAGGGGGTTAAAAAGAAATATCGTACCGACTTCGACCCGGATCAGGCGGACCGAATTCTTGCACAGGTTGCACAAATTGCCCGGACACTGGCCAAAACCACCCCGAACTGGACGGTCAAACCACCCGCGAAAGCCGGTGCACTCCTGTGCGAATCCCTCAAATAACCGGCCAATTTCCTGTAGCGCCGCACCCCAACCCCAGAGAAAACCTCTCCCGATGGGGGTACATGTTTCTGCTCACGGGCTGCGGGTATGCCCTGCTCTCTCACGCAGAAAGTCTGCTCCCACCAGATCAGCTTTCAATCATACCTGCAGGGCCAGCAAAGGTTGAACCGGTTCTGGAATTTCTTGTACCGGAGGAGCCAGCAGCCTCTCAAAACCAGGCGCATGCGTCGCCACAACCCAAAACAGCCGCCGGCTCTACATCCCCACGATCTGCTTCCAAGCGCTTTGAACAGGCTGTTACCGAACCGGCTCAATCCTCCTTCCAATGGGATCTGGGCAGCGATTTGCCGCTTCCAACCGTAGCCGATGAGCGCTTGGGACCCAACCACAAGGACGTAGGCTTTCACTTCGGGTTGGATTTTTATCCCAGTAAACTCTGGGAATTGAGCGGAGTGGCTGGCGTCAAAATGAATAATGGGCCCGTCAACGTACCCATGGCGCCCAAACCATCCATGGATCAAGTGGGCGTGGAGGCCAAAATTCATTTTTGAAATCAGTCGCCCCCCGTCTCCTCCGAGAGCAACCGGGATGCTTCGGCCTGTAAGGCCTTGAAGGATTGCTCCCAGGCATTGGCATGGGGCTTGGAAAGCAGCAAGCGCCGCACAATGGACTCCAGTTTTTTGTTGCGCAGTTGCAGGCCTTCCACATCCGACGCCAACACCAAAGACACCCTGCGGTCCTGACAGATCCCTACGCAAGGTCGATCTGCACTGATTTTTCCGCAACCAATACATTGCCAGCCTTCGATCGCCTCAATCATACACTTTTTCTCTCCTGTATTTACGCCGTTACCTGTGGCGGGAAGACACAGGACGCCAACCCACTGCAGCACCTGAAAAAGCCGGTTAACCCATCAAACAGGTTCAACCATCGTCTACAGTTGCGCAACAAAAAACTGGGCTCCATGGCTGGTTGGACTGGACAGATCATGACCATAACAAGACCCCGTCCAGCATTCCTTGATGCGCCTCAAGAATACGGGCTATTATCAAAACCTGAAAGAATTGTCGGCGCAGCCACAAAATTCGTTCTCATCCGTCGTGATGTTTGGTACGATCATGCATCTTCAGTTCTGGCCTGAAGGTGCTTGTGCAGGCGGCTTGTCCAGCATTGCTGGTTCAAGAAGCTGTTGATTGCCGCCTATCGAGAGACCCGTATCAACCGAATTTGCCTTTTGTCCATCCAAACCATGTAACGAGGAGATGTCGAATGAATAAATCAGAACTTGTTGAATCGATTGCCAAGGAAACCGACTTGTCCAAGGCTGCCGCAGAAAGAGCCCTTGCGGCCACGCTGGACGCCATTGTGAAGGCCGTTTCAAAGGGAGACACCGTTACTCTGGTTGGATTTGGCGCCTTCAAATCGGCTAAACGCGCTGCACGCACAGGTCGCAACCCTCAAACCGGGAAAGAGATCAAGATTGCCGCATCCACCGTGCCCCGCTTTACCGCAGGGGCCACGTTCAAGTCTGCGGTTGCCGGAGCAAAAGCCAAGAAGAAATGACCTGAACCTAACCGCCGATCCCTGATTGGCGGTTATTCCTCCCGTTCAGGTAGCCCTGATTTCTAAACACGATAGTCACTGGCGCCATTAGCAACCGTTTACTTGTTGTGTACGGCACGTCCCAAGAAGCGATTCAAACCACATCTCCTTAACGTAAATTACCCGTATGCCCCAGGGAGTATCGCCCTGGTTGAGGCCATACGGTCAGGCCATGGGGCTCTTCGCCCACTTTGATCTGATCCACGTGCCCAGTCGTGGTATCAAATCGATAGACCACATCATCAAACCGGCCAGATAACCACAGATATTTACCGTCGGCAGACACATTTCCCATATCCGGACTGCCTCCGCCAGGAACCGACCACTGGTGGAGAATTTTTTCTGTGGAAAAATCGATTACCGTAACCCCTCCTGGCCCATGGGGCTTACCATGAATCTGATGCGTACCACGATTGGCCACATAGAGCAGTTTTCCATCCCGACTCGGATACAGCCCGTGAGTCCCCATGCCCGTGGTGATAAACCCGATTTCCTTGAATCGATCGCCGTCCAGCACGTGTAATCCATCGGCCTCCATATCCGCCACATAAAAGCGTTTGCCATCGGGAGAGATCCGTATATCCTGGGGCATGCCCCGGGCAACACTGCAAATTCCACTGGCTCCCTGAGCCACCTGACCCGGAGCTTCGATGAAGCGGGTGGCCGGCATATGGAGTTTCAAGTAACCCAACACCTTGCGTTGCTGCAGATCTATTTTGACGACACTGCCACTGAATTCGCAGGTAAACAGGACATATCGGCCATCCGCCGAAAAATCCGCATGATTGATTCCCCCGCAATCCGGCGTGGCAATGGAATATTGCAAAACCATCCGCTGGGGATCACGAAAATCCAGACGACGACGCGCTTCGGCCACCACGATGGCCGAACGTCCGTCGGGCGTAAAGTAAAGATTGTAAGGATCATCCACCGGTATGGCGTGACCCGGCTTGCCGGTACGCGGATCGATGGGCGTAAGACTCCCGTGGGCATGTCGTTCGTCGTTATTGGCCACCCATAAGGTACGTAAATCCCAGGCCGGTACCACATGCTGGGGGCTGGCTCCCACCTTGAACCGGTCCACCACTTTCAGCGTGCCCGGATCGATGACAGATACATCGTTAGAGCGCAGATTGGGGACATACACCCGCGCCAGATCGGCGCGCACTGCGGGGGCCAGATTCTCCGGGCCAATGCCACGATAGACATTGACCGCAGGGGCAGTCATCTCGCCAGCACTCACACTCGCAGGCCAAAGCCCGCATAAGAGCAAGCAAAACAGGATCGTTTTCAGAATGCCTCCCTAACAGCAGCCGGACGTGGTTGTGTCTTCCTGCGGCACGAAGGGAATATCGCTACCACATCCCGGAAAAATTCCGTAGTGTCGGCTGAAATCTCCGATGAAGTCAAAATGCGGTTGAAATCGGGTTTCCTGCAACATTCGCCAGGTGTTGCCGCAAACCGGGAATACTTGGCCCGCTTCCATGTCATGATGCGCATCCAGAATAAAACGATGTGTGTGATCGGGTATCGTCCCGCGATAAACCACCGCCTGGCCATAGTCTTCACAGCCCGGCTCCAATCCATCCAGTTTGAACAGCCGATAGGTTGCTGAAAAAAACCGGATGTTTCCAACCCGTTCAGCGAGCTTGGCATCGGTCACCTTCAACGGCTTGCTGTCCACCAAGCGTGGATCCGCAAAGCCCTGCCGTCTGGACAGACTGATGAAATCATTCCAGTACAGCGCGCCACCCAGACACTCCCCATACAACACCGGATCGTTGCGCACGGTATCTGGCACACGGCGATCAGCATAGACATCCGAAAAGTAAAACTCCCCACCCGGTTTGAGCAGGCGATGAACTTCTCGCAGCACCGCATCCTTGTCCGGCGACAGATTGATCACGCAATTCGACACGATGATGTGGAAACTGCCATTCTCCAAACCCAGTTCGTCCAGCTTTTCGATGTAGCCCCGCTTGAACGTGACGTTGTCAAACCCAAATAGTTCTGCGTGATAGGAGCGATATTGTTCTGCCACAGCCAGTTGCTCATCAGTCATATCCACGCCCACAACCCGGCCACTTTCACCAACCAGTTGTGCCAGCGCATACACATCCCGGCCCGATCCGCTACCGAGATCGAGGATACGACAGCCCTGAAGCAGCGCAGGACAAACCAGTCCGCAACCGTAATAGCGCGACTTCACTTCCGGGTGGATACGTGCCAGCAGCGGCTTGAGCCAGTGCGGCATGTGCGAGGCATCGCAACAGGCCGTGGTCTTCAGATCATCGGAATTCTGAAGTTGCTTGCCATAATAGTCCTTCACTGCTTCATGCATGTTCGTTCCTCAAATGACGAGACGTTGAGCTTCACACGGCAAACTGCCGTGCACTGCTTGCATCTTGCAACGCGAATCCCACAAGTTTTTAGGTCTCACTGCGCAAAGTCTATCCATCCGGTTTATCCATGTCCATCCCAAGAGCGCTGGATAAGCATGATCCCAGCGCCATGGAGTCATTGCATCTCTGCGCCATGGAGTCATTACTTCCTTGTACCGAAAAGCCGTTACAGCCCCACATCGGACTTCCAGGCTTCAGGCAGGTGCTTTAAATCCTGCGCTTCATCCACATCATGCAGCATCTGTCCCACATGCACCGACCAGCCGAGTTGCCCCAGACGGACAATGGTGATGAAGGCGACTGCATCGGTACTCCAGGGCATGCTAACAAACAGGTAAGGATTGAACTGCCTCATGCCAAGCACTGTATAGCCCCCATCGGTGGTGCCATGGATGACCGCGTCGTGTTCGAGCAAGGCGTGCGCGGCTTCGCACAACAAGGCCGCAGACATCTCCACGCAGTCGGTCCCAATCAACAGAACCGATTGCCCGCGCTCGATACCCTGCCCAGCAGCACGCGCCATCCGCGCGCCAAGATCGCCTGCTCCCTGGTCGCTGATTTCAACGCCCGACGGCAAGGCAATATCTTGCCAAGCCACGTCAGTGATTGCAGGTGTCACGCACAACTCCACCGGGCCAAGGTTCGCGGCCAGGGCCTCCTGCAAGGTACGCAACAGCATCTGCCGCGCAAGCTCTGCTGCGCCCTTCTGACCCAATGCCGGGATTAAACGGGTTTTGGCAAATCCCGCTTGGGGCGCCTTGGCAAAGATGATGGTGCGCACGGGTTTCATCGGTAAGCCTTGGCCAGTTCGCTGGCGCTCACGCCCCGCCAATACGCCCAGCGCAAACGCCACATCAGGAAAATCGTGCGCCACACGCCCTGTGCTTCCCAGCGTCTTCCGGAAGTCAGCACGCACTGTGCGATGCAGGCAGGGCGGGAAAAACTCAGGAGACGCTTGCAAAGCGCCACATCTTCCATCAGCGGTTGATCCGGGTAGCCCTGTATGTGCTCGAATAGGGCGCGTTGCACAAAGATGGCCTGATCGCCGGTGGCAATGCCGGAGAGGCGCGAGCGCCAGTTCATCATCCGTCCAATCACGCGCAACATGACAGGCCGTCCTGTAATGCACACATCAAAACGCCCCCAGCCATGCGTGCCATGGGTTAGCGCATGGGCAATATGCTGGCATACTCCCTGCGGCAAGCGCGTGTCGGCATGCAGGAACAGCAGCACATCACCGGTTGCACCGGCGGCTGCGGCATTCATTTGGCGCGCTCTGCCCCGCGGAGTGTTGAGCACCGTAAATCCAGTCATCTCGGCCAGAACGGGAGAGCCATCCGTACTGCCCCCGTCGGCAAAAATGATTTCGCATCCGGCGCGTTGCAAAGGCCGCAAGTGGGCCAGCAGTTCCGGCAATTGCACCGCTTCGTCGAGCATGGGCACGATAATGGACAAGCGCAAGCTCAACCCCCCCGTTGCCAGGTGTGGTAACGTTCCAGCCATGCTAGCACCTTGAGTGGCGCATGGGCGCGCTTCCACTCTCCGGCCGCATATTTGTTGGCCTCGGACAAGGTTGGGTAGGTGTGGATGGTGCCCAGTATCTTGTTCAACCCGAGGCCGTGCTTCATCGCCAGCACGAATTCCGCCAGAAGGTCGCCCGCGTGTTCGCCCACGATGGTGACGCCGAGTATTTTGTCCCTGCCCGGCACGGTGAGTACCTTGACGAAACCCTGTGCCGTGCCATCGGCAATCGCCCGGTCGAGATCGTCGATACCGTATTTCGTCACTTCAACGGCGACACCTCGTTCGCGCGCTTCCTGCTCGTTCAATCCCACACGCGCCACTTCCGGATCAATAAAGGTTGCCCAAGGTACCACCGAATAATCCACCCTGAACCGCTTGAAGTGACCGAATAATGCGTTCACCGCCGCGTACCAGGCCTGATGGGCTGCGGTGTGGGTAAACTGGTAAGGACCCGCCACATCGCCCGCTGCAAAGATATTCGGATACAAGGTTTCCAGGTAGTCATTGGTGCTGACCGTGCGCTGGGTTGGAATACCCAGCTCTTCCAGACCAAAACCTGTCAGGCGCGCACTGCGCCCCACGGCACAGATCAAGGCATCGAATTCCATGCGCCGTACTTGGCCCTCATGCTCCACCACGAGGTATTTGTGCGCGCCTTCTTTTTCGCAGCGCAACGCCTGGTGATCGGTCAGCACCTGCACGCCGTCTGTGGTGAGCGCTGCGCGTGCCCATTCGGACACATCGCTGTCTTCACGGATCAGGATGCGCGGCGCCATCTCGATCTGCGTCACGTT
>DAIDKJ010000073.1 GCA_027450105.1 Ferrovum sp. | reverse complement strand
GTCTGGGTCGATGTGGGTGTGGCACAGCTGGCGCACGGTATCCGCCAGGCGCGCCTTGCAATGGCGTTTCATGGCGCGCCATTGGTGCTGGAAGGCCTCGTCGTCGGCAAAGCGTTCCAGTTGCCGCAGCTGGGTGAGATCCCGCTCCCACCCGGAGCCGATGGTGGTGGTGAGCAGCCGGGTCAGCCCGGGGTTGCTCAGCATGATGAAACGCCGGGGCGTGACGCCGTTGGTTTTGTTCTGGAATTTTTCCGGCCACAGGCGATAGAAGTCCTTCAACACGGTTTCCTGCAGCAGACGGCTATGCAGCGCGGCCACGCCGTTGATGGCGTAGCTGCCCACGCAGGCCAGATGCGCCATGCGCACATGGCGCACGCCCGATTCGTCGATGAGCGACAGGCGTTGCACCAGGTCTTCGTCAAAGGGAAAATGCATGCGCACCTCGTCCAGAAAGCGCGCATTGATTTCGTAAATGATTTCCAGATGCCGGGGCAGCAGGCTCTCGAACAGGGCGATGGACCATTTTTCCAGGGCTTCGGGCAACAGGGTATGGTTGGTATAGGCAAAGGTGTGGCGGGTAATGTGCCAGGCCAGATCCCAGTCCAGAAACTTCTTGTCCAGCAGCAGGCGCATCAGTTCGGCCACGGCGATGGCCGGATGCGTGTCGTTGAGCTGCACCGTAAACTTGTGGTGGAAGGTGGACAGGGGCTCGCCCGTGGAGAGGTGAATGCGCAGCATGTCCTGCAGCGAGCAGGTCACAAAAAAATGCTGCTGCAACAGGCGCAGGCGTTTGCCGGTTTCCGGTTCGTCGTTGGGATAGAGCACCTTGCTGATGGTTTCGGTGCGCACCTCCCGGGCCACGGCCCCGTAATAGTCCCCCTGGTTGAACACGGAAAAATCGAAGCCTTCGGCCGCTTCGGCAATCCACAGGCGCAGCACATTCACCGTGTTGACCCGATGCCCCACGATGGGGGTGTCCACCGCCACGCCCTGGAAGGTTTCGCCGGGAATCCAGCGGGTGCGCAGGGCGCCATCATGGTCCTGGTACATTTCCGTATGTCCGCCCAGTTTGACCTCGCAGGAAATGTTGGGGCGGCGCACCTCCCAGGGGTTGCCGTAGCGCAACCAGTGGTCGGTTACCTCCACCTGTTCGCCGTTGACGAGGGTCTGGTTGAAGATGCCGAATTCGTAGCGGATGCCATAACTGATGGCGGGAATTTGCAGCGTGGCCAGGGATTCCATAAAGCAGGCCGCCAGGCGCCCCAGGCCGCCATTGCCCAGGCCGGGTTCTTCCTCATGCTCCAGCAGTAGGTCCAGATCCAGCCCCAGATTGGCCAGGGCGGTGCGCACATTGTCCTCGATTCCCAGGTTGAGCAGATTCTTGCCCATGAAGGGGCCGGGCAGATATTCGGCCGAGAGATAACAGACGGTGCGCGGATTGACTTCCTGGTAGGTACGCACGGTGCTTACCCAGCGCTGCAGCACCCGGTCGCGCAGGGTGTAGGCCAGGGCCTTGAACTGATCGTCCCGGGAGGAAACCTCCAGAAAGCGCCCCTGAACGTAGAACAGGTTGTCTAAAAAGGCTTGCTGCAGGGGCTCCACCCCCATTCCGGTGCGAATGGATTCGCTGGGGCGCGGCGCTCCGCTGCCGGGCACTGCAACCCCCGCAGGAGTGGTTACGGCATCGAGGGGCGGGACGGGGGTGCGGGACATGGCGGGTTCGCTCCAGGGAGGTTACAGCGCAGCAATCAGGGTGTTGAGAGCTTGCAGTAGTTCGTTGCGCAGGTCAAGCAGACGGGGAATGGCCGCCCGGGCGGCCTCGTGGGCATGGGTGTGTTGCAGGTTGAACAGCTCCCGGGCCAGAACGTGCACGGCTTCGTGCAGCGGCCCGATGGCCTGAAACTCGGGACGGGTGGCGTAATGCAGCCGGCCATTGCCCTGCAGCCATTCTCCAAAAGTACACTGGCGCGGGTCCAGCGGCGGGGCCTGGGTGGTTTCGTTTTCCAGGCTCAGGATGACCTCGTCCACCCAGCGGCGGTGCCACACCTCGGCAAAGGCCAGGGCAATGTCCTGCCGGGTCAGGCGCTTGTTTTGGAGGGAGGCCCATTGGGGGGCGGGCTGGTAATGGGCCACCCAGTGGGGAATCTGCTGGGCGGGCAGGGGTTTGGCAATGCCAAAGCCCTGGGCCAGCTCACAGCCCAGATACAGCAGGATATTGCCGTGGTCCACGGTTTCCATGCCCTCGGCAATGACCGTCTTCTGGAAAGCATCCGCCAGGCTGATGACCCCCTCCACAATGGACAGGTCGTCCGCATCATTGAGCATGTCGCGAATGAAGTTTTGATCGATCTTGATGGTGTTTACCGGCAAGCGACGCAAGTAGGCCAAGGAGGCATAGCCGGTGCCAAAATCGTCGATGGAAAACAGGACGCCATAGGTGCGGCATTCCGCCATGGTGCGTGTTACCCGGGGAATGTCCCACAGGGCCACGTTTTCCAGTACTTCCAGTTCCAGGCGCCCGGGGGGGATGTGGGGGTATTGGGCCATGAGGTGGGCCATGAAGGCAGAAAAACTGTCGGCATGCAGGTGCCGCGCCGGCAGATTCACGCTCACGCCCAAGTCCAGCCCCTGTTCTTGCCACTCGGCCATTTGCCGCATGGCCTCTTGCAACACCCATTCCGACAGGCGGGTTTCCAGATCGGAGTTTTCCACCAGGGGCAAGAAGCCGGCTGGGGAGAGCAGCCCCTGTTGGGGGTGATTCCAACGGATCAGGGCTTCAAGCCCCACCACCTTGCCTGTGCGCAGATTGACCTTGGGCTGGTAGTACAACAGGAATTCCTGTTGTGCCAAGGCGCTTTCGATGCGGCTGCGGCCCTCGGAGCGCATATGCGCCTGACGATCATCCACCACGTTAAAAAAATGAAATCGGTTGCGCCCTGCTTCCTTGGCCAGATACATGGCCTGATCGGCATGGCGCAGCAGGGTTTCGGCATCCACATCGTCCTCGGGATAAACCGTCACCCCCACACTGGCAGAAATGGTGATGAGGTGATTGTTCAGGGAATAGGGGTGGGACAATACCGTCATGATGCGGGTGAGGGTTTTGACGAATTCCTGCTCGCTGTCCAGTTCGGAGAGAATCAGGATGAATTCGTCCCCCCCCAGGCGCGCCACGGTATCGGTGGCGCGCAAGGCGCTGGTGAGGCGGTGGGCGACTTCTTTCAACAGCAGATCGCCCATTTCGTGCCCGTGGGTGTCGTTGACCGGTTTGAAATCGTCCAGGTCGATGAAGCAGACGGCCATTTTTCCGCCCGAACGGCGCGCATCCGCCAGGGCCATGGACAGACGATCGTTGAGCAGGGCCCGATTGGGCAGCCCCGTCAGGGCATCGTGCAGTGCCATCAGTTCCAGTTCGGCCTGCTGGGCCTTGATGACCGAGATGTCGGAGGAGATGCACACGTAACTGAGGGTTTCGCCCTCGCTGTTGCGTACCACCGAAACCGTGAGTTTGTCGGGGTAGACCTCGCCATTTTTGCGCTTGTTCCAGATTTCTCCCGACCAATGGCCTGCCTGCAGCAAGCCCGCCCACATATCGGCAAAAAAGCGCGCCTCATGGCGTCCGGATTGCAGGATGTTGGGGTTTTGCCCCAGGACTTCCTCGCGGGTGTAGCCGGTGGTGCGGGTAAAGGCCGGGTTGACCTCCACGATGTGGCCCTGCGGGTCGGTGACGAAAATACTTTCGTCGGCATACAAAAACACCTGGGAGACCAAACGCATGAAATCATCCGAACTTTTGCGCTCGGTGATGTCGTTGACGATGGCTACGAAGTGGGTGAGTGCACCCTCCTGGTTCTGGACCGGAGAGATCTGGAAGCGATTCCAGAACATGGTGCCGTCCTTGCGGTAATTGCGCAGGGTGGCCTTGACCGCCTGGCCCTTCTGCAGGGCCTGGCGCAGGGTTTTCAGATCGGGTTGGTCGCGATCGGAGCCTTGCAGAAAGCGGCAATTCTTGCCCAGCACTTCTTCCGAGCGATAGCCCGTGATGCGCTCGAAGGCCGGGTTGACGTAGATGATGGGGTTGTCGGGCTGGCGGGCATCGGAAATGGCGATGCCGTTGATGCTGTTGTTCAGGGCATCGGCCTGCAGGCGGATCAGGTCTTCAGACTGCTTGCGGTGGGAGATATCGCGCGAGGAACAAAACAGCAAGGGCTCGGTACCCAGCATGAAGGGCTTGATGTGGACTTCCACCGGGATGAGTTGTCCGTCCTTGCGGCGGTGGGTGGTTTCGAAGGTGGCTTCATCCCCCTGCAGGAAGTCCTGGATGCGCTGGACGAGTTCTGCGCGGGGCCACTGGGCATCCCAATCGGCCACGTGTTTGCCCAGGAGTTCGGCCCGGGTGTAGCCCAGAATGGTGCAGAAGGAGTCGCTCATTTCCAGCAGGTTGCCCTGCGGGTCCAGCACATGCAGACCATCGCTGGCAATGTGCAACAGCGATTGCATCATGCTGGATTCTGACAGCGTGGGTTGGGGTGGCGCGTGGGTTGGGGTGCTTGCTGGGGTCGCGGCACTCGTTGGGGCCGAGCCGCTTGCTGGGGTCATGGCGCTCGCTGGGGTCGTGGGTTGGTCCGGCGCAAAAGGGGTGGCCACGAGGGTGCTACCAGATCAATGCGTGGGGTGCTGCAACAGAAACTGCGCCCGTGCCGCTTCGTTGCAATTGTAGGTGTGTTTGCCCAGGCGCTGGCATTCGTTCAGGTCGGTGGCGATGTCGTCGGGATGGTTGAGGTAGTAATCCTGGGTTTTGGTTTGCTCGCAAGCCACGAGCCCCAAAATCATTCCGGTGATCAACCACAGACGCTTCATTGGATTCACCTGTCCCTCATGTTAATTCCCCATTATAACGGGCTGCCGACGTTTTGTAATCTTCTTGAAATGTAACCGCTTATGTAACGCGGCCCAGGACCGGGGCTGTCATGAATTCGTCATCCGGGCGTCACAATTTGGACATGCCCCTATGGCTTACTGCACGGGTCTTGTTGAAGGAAAACGCTCCTTGCCTGCATCCGTTGTCACCCCACACCAGCCCGCGTGCGCGCCGGAATCGCACCCTGGGGCTGCGCCACCCGCCTTGCGGGCCATCTGGATTTCCGATCTGCATTTGGGCACTGCGGGTTGCCAGGCCCGGCATCTGCTGGAATTTTTACGGGTGCATGAATCCGAAACCCTGTTTTTGGTGGGCGATATCCTGGATGGCTGGCAGCTGCGCAAAGGGTGGTACTGGCCCCAATCCCATAATGACGTGGTGCAAAAATTGTTGCGCAAGGCGCGCAAGGGCACGCGCGTGGTGTATGTCCCAGGAAATCACGACGAACTGGCACGCCAGTTTGACGGCTTGGCTTTTGGGGATATCGAGGTCCGCAGCGAAGCCTTTCACACCCTCAAGGATGGACGCCGGTTGTGGGTGGTGCATGGCGACCTGTTCGATGGCGTCACGCAGCATGCGCGCTGGTTGGCCTATTTGGGCGATACCCTCTACACCCTCATCCTCAAATTCAATCAATGGTTCAATGCGGCCCGCTCGCGCCTGGGGCTGCCCTATTGGTCCGTTTCTCAATATCTCAAGCACCAGGTGAAGAATGCGGTCAATTACATGGCTGCCTTCGAGCAGGTGATGGTGGACGAGGCCCGGCGCCGGGGGTGCCAGGGCGTGGTGTGCGGACACATTCACAAGGCCGAGATTCGCGATATTGGAGGCATGCTGTATTGCAACGATGGCGACTGGGTGGAAAGCCTGACCGCCCTGGTGGAAACCCAGGCGGGAGAGTTATGCATTCTGCAGTGGCCCCAGGGAACCCGTTTGCTGCTGGAGCAGACGCCAACCCCGGCCTGAAGCGCACGACATTCCCGGTGCCGCCCCGCACTGCTTGCGCCCGGACGGCACCCGAGCTCAACCCAACGAAGGAGTAAGGCAACGATGAAGATCATGGTGGTGACCGATGCGTGGGATCCTCAGGTCAATGGTGTGGTGCGCACCCTCAAAAACACCTGCAAGGAACTGGAGGCCTTGGGCCATTCGGTGGCGCTGATCAGCCCCCAGTCCTTTCGCACCATTCCCTGTCCCACCTATCCGGATATTCGCCTGTCGCTGTTTCCGGGGCGCGCCGTAGCCGCGCAACTGGATCGGGCGGCACCCGAGGCCCTGCATATTGCCACCGAGGGCCCCCTGGGCCTGGCCGCGCGCGCCTGGGCCATGCGGCATGATTTTCCCTTCACCACGGCGTACCATACGCGCTTTCCAGAATATGTGCAGGCGCGCTTGGCCTTCCCCCTGGGCTGGACCTACCGCTTTTTGCGCTGGTTTCACGAGCCCTCCCAGGCAGTGATGACCCCCACTCCGGTGGTGATGGCTGACCTGGTACGGAATGGGTTCAAAAATGTGGTACTGTGGGGGCGTGGGGTGGATTTGGAGGTGTTCAAGCCCCGCCCGGTTCAATGTTTGAATACCCAGCCCCCCATTTTCTTGTACGTGGGGCGCGTGGCCGTAGAAAAAAACGTGGAGGCGTTCTTGCAACTGGATCTTCCGGGTTCCAAATGGGTGGCGGGTACAGGACCGGCCATCGCCGCCATTCGTCAACGCTATCCCCAGGTCAATTTTCTGGGTGTGCTCGATCAGTTGCAACTGGCC
>DAIDKJ010000072.1 GCA_027450105.1 Ferrovum sp. | reverse complement strand
TGAGCCGCTATTGAATCTCTGTCAATTCGACTTTACTCCTCCCATGGGTGAACTCGGCATCCTGCTACGCCCCTGGCGGGGCGCCCTCCTCTGGGGGGTGACCGTTCTGCTGTTGCAGGGTTTGGCCCTGAATCTTGCCTGGGCCAAGCTGGCGTGGCAGCACCACTCCCTGGAGCAGGCCATGCATACGCTGGTACGGGGCATCTTGCCCCAGACCCCTGATGGATTGGCGCCGCGACTGGCCTTGCGGCACGCACTGGAAAGTGTGCGTGCCAGCGAAGATGGCGTGCTGCCTGGCTCCTTTCCGGCACTCATGAGCCAGCTCAATACGCTGATGGCCAATGAGGCCAGTCAGGCCCTGCTGCAAGTGGACTATCACGAGGAAGCCCTGTGGCTGCGTTTCAAGCCTGGTTTTGCGGTAACGGCTCTGGTAGGCAAGGCCCAGCAGATGGGGCTGGTGCTGCAACGCCGGGATTCCGGACAATGGCGCTTGAGCACTTCATGAAGACGCTCTGGGATCGCGCCTGGACAGCCTTCCAAGAGGCCTTGCGCCCCACCCTGTTGCAGGGTCGGGCGGCACTGCGGCACTTCTGGGCGCAGCGCACCTCCCGCGAGCGCGTGGTGCTTGGGGTTTTGGGAATCCTGCTCCTGGCCATGCTCTGGATCGAGGGCGTGTATGCGCCAGCCCAGCGGCACATAGCCGCCCTGCAGCAGCAGTTGCGCCAGATGCACAGCGAACAGGCGCAGATACAGCTCTTGGCTGCCGAATGGAAGGCCCTGCGCAGCCAACATCATGCAGCACCGGTTCCAGCGTCGCAAGCGCTGGAACCGGTGCTGCGCCAAGCCTTGCAGTCTGTGGGGCAGGAACGACAGGGCTTGAGCACGGAGGGCAATGGTCAGTTTGTGTTGGACTGGAAAGCGGCTCCGTTTTCGACGCTGGCGGATTGGCTGGATCAGGTCCGTCGCAGTGCCCGGGTCGTGGTGCTGCAGGCTCACGTGGAACCCACCGTCAGAACGGGTGAAGTCAACGCCCGTCTGGTGCTCAAGGCGGGAGTAGCTCCATGACACAGCGCCCGGTGTGGCTCTGGCTGTTGTTCTTGGGCGTGCTGGGGCTGACTCTGCTGCTTAACGTACCCGCCACCTGGGTGGCCCAGCGGCTGGCTCGAGAGCCCGGCGTCAAACTGCTGCTCACCAATGCCGAGGGTGTGTGGTGGGATGGCGCGGCCGATATATTTTTGCTCAGCACGCAGCAGACCTTGGGTAGAATACCGGGGCGGGTGCATTGGCGGATGCGGCTATCCACCCGGGGGTTGGGTTGGATTCTGGAAGATTCCGATACCACCTTCATGCCCCAGCCGCTGCAAGGGACTCTGGGGTGGGGTGCGCTGCGGTTGCAAAGTGGGCAATTAAATTTTCCGGCAGCGCTGTTGTTGGGGTTGGGCGCACCGTTCAACACCCTGCAACTTGCCGGGGCGTTGCAACTGCAATGGAATGGCCTGGAGTGGTCCTGGACCGAGAAGGCCACAAGACAGTTGACCACCGTCACACTCCAGGCCAACAACCTGAGCTCGCGTCTTACCCCTATCAAGCCCTTGGGAAGTTACACCCTGCGGCTATCTCTGGGCCCACTGGGTGGACGCCTGGATTTGGAAACGGTCGCTGGCCCACTCCTGTTGCAGGGGCAGGGCACTCTCAGTGGGGGGCGTTGGGGATTTGATGGCACGGCCACGGCCAACGATGCCCAGGCGCCCCAGTTGTTGGGTTTGTTGAGCATTCTGGGGCGCCGTGATGCTTTGGTGACGCGCCTGCATTATTGATGCCGGCAGGGAGTTCGATGGACGGTTTGGAAAGGGTGGTTCGGGGATGAAAGCAGAATGCTCAGGGTGGATACTTCGGTGAAGACACGGCACAGCAAGGCGCCGCAAGCAGGCGGGTCATGGTAACGGTGCGGCGTAAAATGCGGCTGCCCCCATTCCCATGGGCGATCTGCACGGGTGACCAAGTTCATGGGGCGGATGGACTATGCCAACGTTGGCTACCCAGGGCCTGTCTCGCCTTGGGGCTGACGCTGTCTTGGCCTCTCTGGGCCGACGGGTCTGCTGGTTTGCAGGTTCAGGTCTATCCCAATCCGGCCACCTTGGCTGCTGGGAATGTGGCCGACCGGGCTCAGCCAGGGCCCATGTCCCCCAGTTCCCCCGTTCCGGCGGGGTCAGGCTCGGCCACTACCGGACTGATTGCCCTCAATTTTACCGATGCCGACATCGAAGCGGTCATCAAGGCCGTGAGTGATGCGCTGGGTCGCCCCATTCTGGTGGATCCGCGCGTGAAAGGCACGATGACCCTGACCAGCGACAAGCCCCTCAACCATACGGAAGTGCTGGCCACCCTCACGGCGGCATTGCGCTTGCAGGGGTATGCATTGGTGGATGGACCGGGCTTTTATCGCGTTTTGCCCGAGGCCGATGCCAAGCTGCAAGGCGGGCAGGTGACCGTGGATGCCAGCGGGGCCGGAGGCAAGGTGGAAGCAGCACCAGCGGGAGATCAGATGGTCACCCAGGTGTTTCGACTCAAATATGAGTCGGCCAACAACCTGGTGCCGGTATTGCGCCCTCTCATTGCGCCCAACAACACCATTACAGCGTATCCCGCCAACAACACCCTGGTGATTACCGATTACGCCGAAAACCTGCACCGCATTGCGCGCATCATCCAGGCCATCGATGCGCCCTTGATTGGGGACGTGGATGTGATCCCCATCAAATATGCCCTGGCCATCGACCTGGCGGCCATCATCAACCACATGATGGACGCGCCATCGGGGGCCGGTGTGGATGCAGGACTGCGCACCGTGGCGGTGGCCGAGCCGCGTACCAATAGCATCATTCTCAAATCGGTCACGGTGACCCGGGCTGGGCAAATCAAGTCCCTGATTGCCAAACTGGATACCCCCACCACCCAGTTGGGCAACATCTGGGTGGTGCCGCTGCGCAACGCCGAAGCGGTCAAGCTGGCCAAAACGCTGCGGGGTATCGTGGCCTCCGATGCAGGCGCCCTAAACTCCAGCAACACCAGCAGCAGTCTCAGTGGGGCCAATAGCGGTTCCAGCACGTCCGCTGCCGGCTCCCCGGGCGGTTTGGGAGGATCCTCATCCACTGCCTCTGCGGGTGGCAACCCCATGGCGCCCAGCGGCGGAACCAGTTCCACCACGGCTGCAGCCACCGGGAGTGGCGGCTTGCAAAGTGCCTCCGCCGGGGGCTCCAGTGGCAGTTTGCCCGCCGGGATGATCCAGGCCGATGCCACCACCAACTCCATCATCATTACGGCTAACGAACGGGTGTACCGTAACCTGCGTGCCGTCATCGATCGTCTGGATGCGCGGCGGGCACAAATCTACGTGGAATCCATGATCGTGGAGGTGTCCAGCAACAAGGCAGAAGAATTTGGAATACAAATGCAGGGACTGCTGGGGGGCGGCCAAACCCAGACCTTTGCTGGCACCAACTTCAATGCCTCTACTCCGGGCAGCAATATCGTCTCACTGGGTACCTCGGCATCCACGCTGCTCAATCTGGGAGCCGCCACTTCGGTCAATACCCTTTCTACCGGCTTGGTCACCCCTTCGGCCGGGACCAATATCGGCATCTTTCACAACTTCAATGGTGTGATGGGTTTGGCTGCCCTGGCCCGGGCTGTAAGCACCATCTCCGGGGTCAACGTACTGTCCACGCCCAATTTGATGACGCTGGACAACGAAGAGGCGAAAATCGTCATTGCCGAAAATATTCCCTTCGTCACCGGTCAGTATGCCCAAACTGGAATCACCGGCTCTGTCAACCCTTTCACCACGGTGGATCGCAAGGATGTGGGGCTGACCCTGGTGATCAAGCCGCAAATTTCCGAAGGGGGGTTGGTGCGCTTGCAGATTTATCAGGAATCCTCCACGGTGGATGCCACTACCCTCAACAACGTCTATGGTCCCAGTTACAACAAGCGTTCGGTGGAAACCAACGTGCTGGTGGAAGATGGCCAGATCGTCTCTCTAGGGGGATTGCTGTCCGACAGTTATTCCGACAGCAATGAAAAAACCCCTTTCCTGGGCGATCTGCCGGGCGTTGGCGCCTTGTTTCGTTACGAAACCAAAACCCGGGTAAAAACCAACCTGATGGTATTTTTGCGACCTTTCGTCATTCGTACCGCCGAACAAAGTGATGCCTTGGCCAACGACCGTTACGGTCTGATCAAGGACATCCACGACAACTATCAGCCCAATGTGCGCACCCTGTCCAATGAAAACCTGCAAAATTTGCCGCAGGCTCAGCATCCGCAGTCACCTTGGGTGTCTCCCGAGAGCACGAGCACGCAATCCACTGCAGCCCCCCTGCCGGGAGCGGGTAAGGCCGCCCCGGAACCCACCCCCTTGAGTGAAAAAGCCCCGCCCGGTTTCTCCAATCCCTTCGACGGACCCCACTGAATATGGCTCTGGTGCCCTTTACCTTTGCCCGGGATCGAGCGGTTTTGGTGATGGCGCAACACCCTCAGGCCACGGAAGTATGGATTTGCGACCAAACCCGACCCGAGGCCCTGGTGGAGGTGGGGCGTGTGTACGGCACGCTGCAACTGAAGCATCTTCCCCAGGAGGACTGGATGCGCGAATTGTCCCGCGTGTATGCCGTGCACGAAGGAGTTGCTGCCCAAGTGGTGGGAGAGGTGGAAGAAGAGGTGGATTTGTCACGCCTGATGCAGGAAATTCCCGCTGTGGAAGATTTGATGGAAGCGCGCGATGATGCGCCCATCATCCGCATGATCAATGCCTTGCTCACTCAGGCGGCACGGGAAAAAGCTTCGGATATCCATATTGAATCCGGAGAACAGGTCTCGGTGGTGCGGTTTCGGGTGGATGGCACCCTGCGGGATGTAGTACGCCCCAAAAAAGCCTTGCACGCGGCCTTGATTTCCCGCATCAAGATCATGGCCCAACTGGATATTGCAGAAAAGCGTTTGCCTCAGGATGGGCGCATTGCCTTGCGTGTGGCGGGTCGTCCGGTGGATGTGCGGGTGTCCACCCTGCCCACCGGGCACGGCGAGCGCGCCGTGCTGCGTCTGCTGGACAAGGATGCCGGGCGCCTGGATTTGGCTGTCCTGGGCATGGCACCAGACACCTTGGCGCAATTTGACCGCCTCATCCAGCGCCCCCACGGCATCGTGCTGGTCACCGGCCCCACCGGCAGTGGTAAAACCACCACGCTCTATGCCGCCCTATCCCGCCTGGATAGCCAACGGATCAATATCATGACGGTGGAAGATCCCATTGAATATGATCTGGAGGGCATCGGCCAGACCCAGGTCAATGCGCGGATCGAATTGACCTTCGCCAAGGCCCTGCGCGCCATTTTGCGCCAGGATCCCGATGTCATCATGATTGGGGAGATCCGCGATGGAGAAACTGCACAGATTGCCGTTCAGGCCAGTTTGACCGGACATTTGGTGCTGGCCACGCTGCATACCAACGATGCGGTGAGCGCTATCACGCGCTTGATCGACATGGGAATCGAGCCCTATTTGCTGGCCAGTTCGTTGCTGGGGGTACTGGGGCAGCGGTTGGTGCGCCGTTGTTGCCCGGCCTGCGGAGGGCCAAACCACGCCATGGGCTGTAGTGTCTGTAACCAGACGGGTTATCAAGGACGCAGCGGTATCTACGAATTGCTGGAGGTTACCGAGGCCTTGCGAGCCTTGATTCACCAGCGTGCGGCCGAGTCGGAGTGGCGTCAATGGGCGCAGGGGCAAGGCATGCGCACCTTACGCCAAGACGGCCAGCGCTGGCTGGATGCGGGGTTGACGACGCCCGAAGAACTCTTGCGCGTTACCGGCGATGCCTGACGCCGCAAGGGAGATGGTCTAGAGTATGGCGGTTTTTCGTTTCGAGGCGATCGACGATTCTGGTAAAACGGAAGCCGGCGTGGTGGAGGCCGAGTCTTTACGTCAGGCCCGCGGAATCTTGCGCACCCGGGGACTGCTGACCCTGACCCTGGTTCCGGCCCAACAGGCCGCATTGCGCGCCAAGGGCTTTTGGCCGGCGCGCCGCCTCTCGGGTACCGATCGCGTCACGCTGATCCGTCAGCTCTCCAGCCTGCTCAATGCGGGCATCCCCCTGGACGAGACCTTATCTGCCGTGGCGGCCGAGGCCGAGCGGCCGCTGGTGCGCGAACGGGTGCTGGAGTTGCGCTCCGAAGTCCTGGGGGGGAGTTCCCTGGCCGCTGCCATTGCGCGGCAGGGGCGGGATTTTCCTGCCATCTTCCAGGCTCTGGTGGCCGCCGGCGAAAAAAGTGGACGTCTGGGTTGGGTGCTTGAGCGGCTGGCCGACTATGTGGAACATCGTGATGCGCTGGGCCAGAAGGTGCTCATGGCGCTGGCTTATCCCGCCATCGTCACATTGGTGGCCTTGGCTATCGTGATTTTTTTGATGACGACCGTGGTGCCCCAGGTGATTTCCGTCTTCATCAACAATCACCAAAGTCTGCCGTTGCTCACCCGCGTCATGATCTCGGTATCCGACCTGATTCGTCATTGGGGTCTGGCGCTTGGACTGGGGCTGTTGGCGCTGCTGTGGTTGCTGCGCCGCGCGCTGGCCCAGCCTGCCGTGCGCCTGCGCTGGGATTCCCGCCTCCTGACTTTGCCGCTGCTGGGTAAACTGGTGCGCGGTTACAATACCGAGCGCTTTGCCAGCACGCTGTCCATTTTGGTGGGCGGCGGGGTTCCGATTTTGACGGCGCTGCAGGGGGCGGCAGACACGCTGTC
>DAIDKJ010000071.1 GCA_027450105.1 Ferrovum sp. | reverse complement strand
GCCGGCACGTTGCAGCGCCAGTGCGTAATCAGATTTCTTTTTTCCACTGGGTAATTTACCGCTGATGCAAACGGTTTTGCGTACCGGAGCATTTTCGCTGGCGCGCACATCCCGCTGTGGTGGCAGGATGTCAATCCCGTTGGCCAGCATCTTGTCGATGACTGGCGCAAGAGCGTCGATGCTGTCTTGAATGGCCACTCCCATATGGGGGGCTCCGGCTTTTTCAGCGACATCAGGGTTTCGTAGCTTTCCTGAGCGCCAATCTTCCAACGTATCGAGCAGACCGTCAGCTTGAGCCATCATGATTTCAACCCTGCGTTTGCCCAGATGTTCCAGCCCCAAAGAACCCAGGAATTCACTCAAGGTGAGGCTGCGTTTGGCATCGATTGCCGCAAGGATGCTGGCAGCACGTTTCGCTCCCAAGGTGAGACCACGCGCCGGATGAGTCACGAGTTGTGCCATATCCACTGCCCTGTCTTGCAACGCATACAGATCGGCTGCATCCTCCAGTTCAAAGTGTTCCACCAGTGCGTCGAGAATCACGTCACCAATGCCCTGAATATCGAGGCTGGTAATCCAGCGTTTGATTTTGCCAATGGATTTTTTTGGGCAATCCCTGTTTTGACAGACCAGGATTGCACCGTCACAACCCTCTGTGGTTTTGCGTCGACCCACATCCCCTCCACAAAAGGGGCAGCGAGTGGGTATCAGAATGGGCTGGCGCCGAGCAGGACGCTGGGTGACGCGCACGATTTTCGGGATGATGTCATTGGCCTTGATGAGCCAGACCGTATCCCCAAGGGCCAGATCCAGTCGGGTAATTTCATCAAAATTGGTGAGAGAGGCACTGCTGACCGTTGTCCCCCCAATCTCCACCGGATGAAGTTGTGCTGTGGGGATCAGGGCCCCAGTGTGTCCCCCACTGATGAGCACACCCTCCACCACGGTTTCAATGCCTGCTGAGTCGAATTTCCAGGCTACCTGACCTCTGGGTCGTCCGGAAATGGAACCCAGGGCGTTTTGCAGGGAAAGATCTTCAATTTTCATGACCACCCCGTCGATCCAGAAGGGGAGGGCGTGGCGAGTGGCGGCAACCCGGCTAAAATAAGCCACAGCATCCTCAGCGGTAGGGCAGTGCTGGTGGGGAATCAGATTGAACCCTAGAGCCTCGAGGCGCTTTGCCTTGTCTGATTCGGTGCGGAAGGTGACTGGGAGACCGTCCTCCCGGCTTTCGTCAATATCAAAGGCAAATATGGTCAGTGCGTCACTTTGATGCCCGTTTTTGCGCCCCATGATGCCACTGCCCACATTACGGGGATTCTTGCTGCGGGAAGGATCGATGCGCGTCCATTGCGCCAGTGTCAGGATCACCTCAAAACGCACTGCACCGGTGAACCCCCCCTGCTGATCGCCCGCCCAGGCGGGCAGTCCCTTGAAACGCAGGGCATTGGCCGTGATGTCTTCACCGATGGTGCCGTCGCCACGAGAAATGACTTGCATCAAGCGACCGTTCAAGTAATAGGCCGCAGCACTGGCTCCGTCTGCCTTGAGGCTGGCATGGATTCCTCCAGGGCCAGACTTTAGGGCCCATTGCCGGAATTCTGCCTCCGAGTTGACCTTGCTTTGGCTGCCCATGGGTAGCCTGTGGCGAGCCTTGGTCAGCATGGTATTTGGTGGTACCGGTGAACCCACCAGGGTTAAAACGGGGTCATTGGGTGCCAATTGACGCAACTCATCTTCGAGTGCGTCGTATTCAGCGTCGCTCATGATCGGTTCGGCGCTGTAGTAATACGCATGCTTGGCCTTGAGGATCAGATCACGCAGTTGGGCAATTGTGGACATGTTATTTTGGCACCATGCAGCAAATGTCGTTGCCATTCCTGAAAAGTTTGATTATAACTGTGCTGGCAAGACAGATATCCCGAAGGGTCATTCATTTTAAGAGGGTCTTTTCATGATTTTTGTATTTCATTTGCTGGACCGCCCAGGGGCTGCCGAACTACGGCAGAAGGTCCGGCCTGAACATCGGGCCTACCTGGGTGCCGTTGCTGAACGCATCGCTTTTGCAGGGCCGTTGATTGACGAGACGGCTCAGGCGATGGTGGGCAGTGTGTTGGCCATCGACTTCGAGTCTCGGGATGCAGCCATCCAGTGGCTGGGTTGCGAGCCCTATACCAAGGCTGGCGTGTACGCCTCTACCAGTGTGCACGCTTTTCAGAACTTATGGCCTCAGCGCACGGGCTTCCCAGTACAATGACGGAGCACGGTCGATACATGTCTGCCTGTAGCCTTTTGTTGGATTTTATGGATAAGGAGATTCCATGAGCCATACACATGCATCCCATCATCTCAAACCCGTGACGGGACCCTTGACGCTGGCCAGCGCCGAACCCGCCTTGGGACAGGTGCTTGCTCCCACAGACCACGCACTACCCTTGATGACCGATTTCACAGTCGTCCCGGCCTTTGCCGTAGGGCATTTGATGCAAATCGATCAGGTGTTGGCGCACATGAAAATTGCCGGCGTGCGCTTCATGTTTGTCAAAAACCTGGAAGATGCCTTGGTGGGCTATATCACGGCTTACGATATATTGGGCGAAAAACCCATGCGCTATCTGCAGTCGATCGACTGCAACCGGGATACCTGCACGCGTACCGATGTGCTCGTAGAACACATCATGACGCCGGTGGGGGAGTGGGAAGTGCTGGAGTATGGCTTTGTGACCAAGGCCACCGTTGCTCAATTGACGCAAATATTCAACGACACGGGCAAACGTCACCTGGTGGTTGTCCATCATCATCATGTGCGCGGCATCATTTCAGCCACACGACTGGAGCAGGCAACCCGCGTGCAATTGGGAACCGTTGGCTCGGCCCGGAGTTTTCTGGACATTGGGCGCGCGCTCATTTAGTCTGGGCGGGCAGTTTTCGGTCGCATCCCATCAAATACAGGAGTAGGAATGAATAGTCAGTGGATCGAATTGGTTACTTCGAAAGGTGAAACGTTTCAAGGATATCTCAGCCTGCCACCCACAGGTAGTGGCCCGGGGATTGTGTTGATCCAGGAAATCTTTGGGGTGAACGCCCATATTCAGGCTGTGGCCGATCAATATGCCATGGATGGTTATGTCGTTCTGGCACCTGATTTGTTCTGGCGTCAGGAGCGTCGTGTCAACCTGGGATACGACGGGGAAGACTTCAATAAGGGGCTGGATTTGATGGCTCGGATCGATCTGGAGGATACCCTGTCTGATCTGGCTGTGAGCGCAGGCAGTTTGCGCCAGCGCAGTGAAGTGACGGGACGTATTTCCAGTCTGGGGTACTGTATGGGGGGGAAGTTATCTTATCTGGCGGCAACCCAGGGGATCGTGGATGCGGCCATCTGTTACTATGGTGCGGGTATCGACGGCCTGCTGGAGCGGGCTAAAACCATCCATTGCCCCATCCTGTTCCACTTTGCCGAACAAGACGCCTATATCTCTTCGCAGGCCATTAGCGCGGTCAAAGAGGCCTTTGTGCAGAAGGCGGATGCCTGGATTCAAACCTATCCGGGCGTCAATCATGGCTTCAACTGCTGGGCTCGAGGGGCCTACAACCAACCGGCGGCAGCCTTGGCGCGGGGGCGTTCTCTGGAGTTTCTATCCTATTACCTGACGCCGGTTGCCAACCCCAAAGCGTAGTAGCTGGGATGCCTATCCTGTTGCGAGCCCTTGTCTTCAGGCCCCCAGATAGGCGGCCAGGACACCTGGGTGGTGCATCAATTCCTGAGCAGCACCTTGCAGTGTGATGACCCCGGTTTCCAGAACGTACGCCTGGTCCGCCAGTTTCAAGGCTTGGCGTACGTTTTGTTCTACCAGCAGAATCGTCATGCCCTGCCGATGCACATCGTGGATGATGGCAAAAATTTCCTGAATGATGCGTGGGGCCAGCCCCATGGAAGGTTCATCCAGCATGAGCAGGCGAGGTTTGGCCAATAGGGCGCGGCCGATAGCCAGCTGTTGTTGTTCTCCGCCCGAAAGATTTCCAGCCAACTGCTGAGCACGTTTTTTCAGGATTGGAAAGCGTTGATAGATTTCCTGAAGATCGCTACCGGGCTGCTGAGTATATCCACCCAAGCGTAAATTATCTTCTACCGATAAGGTTTTAAGAATGGCGCGTCCTTCGGCCACCTGAACCAGTCCGCCCTGGACGCGTCGATGGGCAGGCCAACGAGTAATTTCTGCGCCTGCATAGCGGATCTGCCCCTGCTGCATGGGAGCCAAACCGGACAGTGCCATCAACAAGGAACTTTTTCCAGCCCCATTGGCCCCCACCAATGCCACCAGTTGCCCTTGACGGACCTGCAGGTCAATGCCTCGCAGGGCTTGGACGTGTCCGTATTGCACAACCAGTTGGTGCACGTCCAGCAACTCTGGGCCCGTGCAGGGGTCATTCGGCATGAGGCACCTCTTCTCCCAAGTAGGCTGCAATGACCGCCGGGTTTTCCTGGATTGCCTGGGGAGAGCCTTGGGCAATAACGCGACCAAAGTCCAGCACGGTCAAAGCGTCGCATAACCCCATGACAAAACGCATGTCATGTTCGATGAGGAGCACGGACAAGTGCTGGGCACGCAAGGAGCGGATGAGATCCTGAATGTCGTTTTTTTCCGTGGGATTCATGCCAGCCACTGGTTCGTCCAGGAGAAGCAGTTGAGGTTGCATGGCCAAGGCCCGGGCAATTTCCAGTTTGCGCTGATTACCATAAGATAAAGTGCCGGCCAGGGCATGGGCGTAAGGGGAGAGCCCAACGCGTTCCAGCAACGTTAGTGCCTGTTTGCGGGCTTGCACTTCGGCGTGCCTGAAGGGTCTGGAGCGCAGCAGCAGGTCCCAAAAACGATACGCCAGGTGGGTATGCATCCCCACCATGACATTGTCGATCAGCGTCATTTCTGCGAACAAGCGGATGTTCTGAAAAGTACGCGCAATCCCCCGTTGAGCAATGTGTTGCGGGGCAATTCCCAACAGACTGTCCCCTTTGAAGCGGATCTCTCCTTGGCTGGGTCGGTACAGACCAGTGATGAGATTGAACAGGGACGTCTTGCCTGCGCCGTTGGGTCCGATCAACCCATAAATTTGGCCGGTATGCACGCTCAAGGAGACCTGATCGAGGGCCCTTACACCACCAAACTCCAAGCTCATTCCAGTCAAATTCAGCAATTCAGGCACGTTTAAACCATCCCCGGATGCGTGGCAGATCCCAAAGTCCTTGAGGTAAGAACAGAACCACCAGGATCAGGATCAAACCGTTGGCGGCCATGCGGTATTCCTGCAGATCGCGCAGCACTTCCGGAAGCAGGGTGATGATGGCTCCTCCCAGCAATGGTCCCGGAAGCCCCCGGATGCCCCCCAAGACGGCCATGGTCAAAATGTCCACGGCATTTTCAAAACCAAAATTTCCCGGACTCAAGGTGAAGGTGTAATGGGCATTCAGTCCCCCAGCCAGGCCGGCAATGGATGCCCCAGTCACAAAGGCCAGCAGTTTGAGCGGGTGGGTGCTGATACCCATCAATCGCGCTGCGGTCTCATCTTCGCGAATCGCCTCGAAGGCGCGTCCAATTCGGGAAAGGCGCAGACATTGCAGCAAAAACACAGTCCCCAGAAGGGCAGCCAGAACATGCCACCATTGGGTCAAGGAGGGAATTCCATTGAGTCCTAAGGGGCCTCCGGTGATATCCAGATTGAGCAGAAGGATGCGCACGACCTCGCCAAACCCCAGGGTTGCCATGGCCAGATAGACACCCGACAGTCGCAGAACCGGTAGCCCGATGAGCAAGGCCACACAGGTGCTACCCAGGGTTCCCAACAGTAACGCTTCGGAGAAGGGTAGATCGAAGGTGGTGGTGGCTATGGCGCTGACATAGGCTCCAATTCCCATGAAGGCCGCATTGGCCAGAGTAAGCAAGCCGCAGGAGAGGGTTAAGGAAATGGATAAGGCCATCATGCCGTACACCCCCACACTCAATACCAGGGTACTGTAGGTGGCCCACCAATCAGCCCAGTTCATCAGGCGCTCCGCACCTGGGAGGCCCCAAACAGTCCTTGCGGGCGCCACAATAGAACCAGAAAGAGCAGCCCAAAGGAGAACGCATCGCGATACTCGCTGGACAAATAGGTGACGGCCAATACTTCGGCAAACCCCAGAAATAGCCCGCCCAGGACAGCGCCCCGAATATCCCCCAGACCACCCAGGATGATAGCGGCAATTCCCTTATGTAACATGGGTTGCCCCATGAAGGGTGAAATGGCGTTGAAGGACAGGCCAATCAAGATGCCCGCGATTCCTCCCAGGGTTGCAGCCAGGAAACTGGTGAGATGAAACAGGCGTTCCACAGGTATCCCCAATAAAGCGGCTGCACGGGGTGATTCGGCAATGGCTCGAAGCGCGATCCCCAGTCGGGTTTTTTTTAAAAGCCATCCTATCGTCAACATGGTCCCAAAGGCGATGACAATGATAGCCACCTGAGCGTAGGGAAGTGTGACGGTCCCTAGGGTCAAGGACGCGTTATCAAAAAAGGACAGGGGAAACTGCCGCGACTCTGCGCCAAATAGACCCTGTGCCAGGCTCGTCATGAGAATGGTTGCGCCAATGGTTGCAATCATGGGCATGAGGTGTGGTGCCTGCTGCTGCCGGAGTTTCTTGAGAACGAACAAATCGATGAGCAGGCCGATGATCCCCGTAACCAGAACTGCAACCGGTAGAGCCAGCCAGGCCGGCCAGTGGCGTTCAAGAAAAAACAGGGCGGCGTAGGCCCCCAGCATGAATAACCCCCCATGCG
>DAIDKJ010000070.1 GCA_027450105.1 Ferrovum sp. | reverse complement strand
GGAGCAGGGTACCCAGGTGCTGCCCGCCAGGCGCGGGGTAGCCAGGAGGGGATTGGATTGGGGGCCGCCAGGGGAATTGGTGCCCCCGGCATGGGCATTGATGGCAAAGCTGTAAGGCAGGCCATTGTTGAGGCTTGCAATGACATAGGGGCTCAGGGCCATCACGTTGGCTCCCACGGAATTACCCGTGGCACCAATGCTAACCGGGAGTGTGGACTGTAGCCACCAGACCCAATAGCTCATACCGGGCGTGTTATCCCAGGTTAGAGTGACCTGCGTATCGCCCGGCGTGACGGCTTTGAGTACCGGAGTAAAACTGGTGGGGGTGGAAACGCTACTGCCACAGCCGGTAAGTACCAGTGCCGCAGTGAAGGCGGCCAAGCATGAAAAGGGTAGAGACTTCAATCTGTCGATTCCTGAAATAAGGGGCTCCGGAATGATCTGCCGGCACCAAGCCATGGATCGAGGCAACATCCAATGGCGTATTTTGCCTGAACCCTGACATTGCTGCATCTTTCCCGTTTTCCGGCAATCAGTTTTGCGCGCGCGCGCCGATCCCAAGAGGAATCTGAGGGGCCCGAAAGACCTGCAATTTTTGTGAAGAAAAGCTATAAGATATAAAATATAAAATAAGATAATGCTGGCGCATCCGGCGTCAGAAGCGTATCCTTTCCGGGTGTGCAACAGGAACGTCAAACGGGATGGTTTTCAGGTTTGAGCGCTTTCCTTTTATGCGCAGGATGCATTTCATTGATGGTTCATAGAGGTATGCTCATGGTTGGCTCATATTCTTCCCATTCCATTCCTGCCACGTTGATTCCAGGCGACGGCATCGGGCCCGAAATCGTTGCGTCGGTGGTCCAGATCCTGGAGGCAGTGGATGCGCCCTTTGTCTGGGATATCCAACAAGCCGGCATGGCCGCGGTTCAGGAATCTCTCGATCCTCTGCCGGATCCCACGCTGCAGAGCATTCGTCGCAATGGGCTGGCGCTCAAGGGGCCACTGACCACCCCCGTGGGCGGTGGATTTCGTTCCATCAACGTGCGCTTGCGGGAAGAATTCAAGCTCTACGCCAATGTACGTCCTGCGCAAACGCTGATTCCCGGTGGGCGCTATGAAGACGTGGATATCGTGTTGATCCGGGAAAACCTGGAGGGCTTGTATGTGGGCTTTGAACATTACATCCCCATTGATAATGACCCCCACGGCGCGGCCATTTCTTCCGGCATCAACACCCGTGCGGGCAGCCGTCGCATTGCGCGTTATGCCTTCGAGTACGCCGTCAAGCATGGCAGAAAAAAAATCACCATTGTGCACAAGGCCAATATTCTCAAGGCCTTGACGGGTATTTTTCTGGAAACCGCGCTGGAAGTGGCCAAGGATTATGCAGGGCGGGTGCAGGTGGATGAACGGATCGTGGATGCCTGTGCCATGCAACTGGTCCTGGATCCCACCCAATTTGACGTCATCCTGACCACCAACCTGTTTGGCGATATTTTGTCGGACGAAATTTCTGGCCTGGTGGGAGGCTTGGGTTTGGCTCCGGGGGCCAACATAGGGGAGCATGCGGCCATTTTCGAAGCGGTTCATGGCTCTGCGCCGGACATTGCCGGGCGTGGAATCGCCAATCCCATCGCCTTGTTGTCTGCGGCAGCCATGATGCTGGATCATGTGGATCATCAAGCCAAGGGGCAATGTTTGCGCCAGGCCATCCACGAGGTTTTGATCACCGATGGGGTGCGTACCCGTGACTTGAAAGGCAGCGCAACGACCCAGGAGATCACCACGGCACTGCTCAAACGGGTCGCTACCCTGCGTGCCTGAGATGCCCACTCGGCCAAAAGTCTTATGCGCAATCCCGATAGGATGGGGTGTCCCGCACAAAAAACTTTCGGGATCCGGATTTTTCGCGTATAGTGAGCGTATTGCGGTGCAGCACGCACCGCTTTTGCTGTCCCTGACCTCTCTTGCTCGACGCTAGTCGACGCTTCAGTTAGCCGGTTGGTGACATTATACCGGCGGTTTCCCCCGCTATTTTTGATGCAGCGTACCCTCAAACCCTCTTGGGATCGGGCAACGCCATGGGCATTCGTTGCTCGTGAATTTTAGGAACTCATTATTCAAATGACCGAACCTCTTCGTTTTGACCAATTAAATCTCGATCCTCGACTTGTTGCTGCAGTGACCGATTCCGGCTACACCGAACCCACTCCGGTCCAGGCTCAGGTAATCCCCGCTTTGCTGCAGGGCGCGGATCTGCTGGTTACTTCCCGCACCGGCTCCGGCAAAACTGCCGCCTTCATGCTGCCCGCCCTGCATCGTCTGGTTACTCAACCCAGTAGCAGCCGTGGCCCGCGGTTGTTGATTCTCTCTCCCACCCGTGAACTGGCCACGCAAATTACCAATGCGGCCAAAAATTACGGGCGAAATCTCAAGCAGATTCGGATCGTATCGATATTGGGGGGCATGCCCTACCCAGTGCAAAACCGCATGTTGGCAAAACCCTTTGAAATTCTGGTGGCCACTCCGGGACGTCTGATTGACCAGATGGAACATGGTCGCGTGGACCTGTCCAAAGTGGAGATGCTGGTGTTGGACGAAGCCGACCGTATGTTGGACATGGGCTTTATCGACGATGTGCGACGCATTGCTGCGGCAACTCCCAACACCCGCCAAACGCTCCTGTTCTCGGCCACCTTCGACAAGGAAATCATGCGGCTATCTGAATCCTTGCTGCGCGAACCCGTACGTATCGAAGCCACCAGTCTGAAAAGCTCCCATGAAAACATCGAGCAGCGCTTGCATTACGTGGACAATCTGGCGCATAAAAACCGCCTGCTGGCGCATTTGCTCAACGATCAGGATCTCAATCAGGTCATCGTCTTTACTGCCACCAAACGCGATGCGGATGTGCTGGCCAGTGATTTGAGTGGCATGGGACATGCGGCCGCTGCCCTGCATGGAGACATGCATCAGGGGGCACGCAACCGCACGCTGGATGGGCTGCGGCGCGGTAATCTACGCGTGTTGGTGGCTACCGATGTGGCGGCTCGCGGTATTGATGTGCCGGGTATTTCCCACGTCATCAATTATGACTTGCCCAAGATGGCCGAAGATTATGTGCATCGCATCGGCCGTACCGGGCGTGCCGGAAACAAGGGAATGGCGATTTCTCTGGCCAGTGGCCGGGATCTGATCCAGTTGCAACGCATCGAGCGTTTTACCGGAAAATCCATCACGGTGCATACCATCGAAGGGTTCGAGCCCAAATTTCCGATTCGGGCCCCTGCGGGCGGTAAGGGTGGTCGCCCCCATTCTGGTAAACCAGGGACTTCGTCTCAGCGCCATGGGCGTCCCGGCCAAGGTCTGGCCCGCTCCACCGGGAGCTATGGGCAGACTTCTGCGGATACCAGTGGACGCGCGGCAGGCGCACGCGACCATACCGGAGCACGTTCCAGTGTTCATGGACATGGACCGGCTCCCGCTGGTGGCAATGGTCCTTGGGCCGCGCGGCGTGACAAACCGACCCAGCGCCGCAAACCCTCGTATTGAACTCCAGACAGAGCTCACCCCAGCCATTTGGCCGGGGTGAGAACATCCGCCAGAAGATCAACGTCGGGCCCGAATAAACTGCTCAAAGGCTGCTGCAGTAAGCGGTGGGCTCACATAGTATCCCTGGGTTTGATCGCACTGATGAGCCTTGAGAAATTGCAGTTGCTCCGCAGTTTCAACCCCTTCCGCAATGACTTTGAGCTTCAGGCTGTGAGCCATGCTGATGATGGCTTTGATGATCATGAGACCGTTTTCCTGAGTTCCAAGATCCCGAATGAAAGATTGATCGATTTTGAGCTTATCGAGGGGAAAGCGCTTCAAGTAGCTCAAGCTCGAATAGCCGGTTCCAAAATCATCCACCGAAAGCAAGACGCCTTCCTGCTTCAAGGTATTGAGTGTGGCAATGGTGGAGTCAGCATCTTGCATGATGATCCCTTCCGTCAATTCCAGTTCGAGGTAGCGTGGTTCCAGGCCTGTTTCCTGCAGAGTCTGCCGGATGGTGGCCACGAGATCCTTCTGATAAAACTGTAGTGCCGACAAGTTGACCGCAACGGGAATGGTGACGAGTCCAGCGGTCTGCCATTGTTTGTTCTGGGTACAGGCGGTGTGCAATACCCACTGCCCCAGTTCATGAATCAGCCCGCATTCCTCGGCGATGGAAATGAATTTCAAGGGGGAGATTGTTCCCTTCGTGGGGTGATGCCAGCGCGCCAGGGCTTCCACGCCGATGACGGCACCCGACAGGTTGTCGATTTGTGGTTGATAGTGAATTTCCAATGCATGGCTATGCAGAGCCTGGCGCAGATCGGCCTCGAGAGAGAATCGCTCGAAGGCTTGCGCATTCATGTCCGGCGTAAAAAATTGAAAATTGTTGCGCCCGGATTTTTTGGCTTGGTACATGGCGGCATCGGCATGCATGATCAACGCTTGCGACTGATCTCCGTCATCCGGATAAATACTGATACCAATACTGAAGGTCACGATCAATGTGTGGCCGTCGATGACATGAGGCTCTGACATGGCCGAGATGATTTTTTTGGCAATGCTCAGGACGTCATCCTTTTTCTGGATTCCAGCCAGCATGATCATGAATTCATCGCCTCCGCAGCGACAGATGCTGTCCATTTCCCGAATGCACAGCCGGATTCTTCCAGCCACGGATTGCAGGAGATGATCGCCGGCCACGTGGCCCAGGGAGTCGTTGATGTTCTTGAATCGGTCCAGATCGAGAAAGAGCAGGGCAACCTTCCCCCCGTTGCGCTTGTGATAGGCAAGCGCTCGTTCCAAGCGATCGCCAAAGAGGGCGCGATTGGGAAGATGGGTGAGCGGGTCATAATGAGCAAGGAAATGGATGCGCTGCTCGGCCTCCTTGCGTTTGGTGATATCCATAAAGATGGCTACATAGGCCGTGACGAGGTTTTGCTGGTCGTAGACCGTGCTGATGGATAACCATTGGGGATAGACTTCTCCGGATTTACGCCGGTTCCAGATTTCTCCTTGCCAGTGCCCATGATTTTTGATGGATTGCCACATGGGCTCATAAAACTCCTTGTCCTGCATGCCCGAACTGAGAATGCTCGGATTTTTTCCCAGAATTTCTGCGGCAGCGTAACCGGTGATTTTTGCAAAGGCCCGGTTGACCAAAATGATGCGGTTGCTGGCATCGGAAATCAGAATGCCTTCCTTGGTGTTTTTGATGACTTCAGAAAAAAGCAATTGATCCTTGGTAGCCTGCTCGAGATTCTCCACTAATTGATTAAACGTCTCGGCCATTTGGTCGATGTTTTTATGCTTTCTTTCAATTTCTGCCCGGATGGATAAATTTCCTTCACGGCGGATTTTCAGCATTGTGGCTTCGAGTTTGTGGCTGGGTTGTTCAATATTTTTGACGATGATGACCCGAATAAACCAGGCGATGATTCCGGACAACCCGATTTGGAAAACGATATTACTGCCCCATAGCAAGCGGTTGAATTGCTCGATTTTCATCTCTTCAGGCGCCAAATCGAGGGTAATGCTGGCTGCGCCATTCACGCTGCCGGCCTTGACGTGATGACAGGTCAGGCAGTTGGTCCCGTGAAAATTTTCAGTGGCGATGTACGGGATGACAACCCGTAGCTCACGGGTTTTTTGGACGGGTTGGAGTAACTGAAATACGGTCCTGCCGCTTTCCAGTGCGCGGCTGTCCATGGAATCAAGGGCTTGCTCAGAGGGGAGTCCAGGACCGAACTGCTCTGTAACCTGCTTGGATCGAATGATGCGCAGCTCTTTTATTTCTGGTGAGTCGCCCATTTTTTTCAATAGCAGGGCCCGGTTTGACGGGTTACTGATTTCACCCGTTACCATCAGAAGGTTCATTCCGTTGATCAGACCACTGGCAATCTCTGCCGCCCTGGATTGGGCCCCGTTTAGTTCCTGTTCTTCAAAATGCCGGACGATATATTGTTGCGAGACCACAAAGATCAGGATGAGTGCCCCTTGAATCAGCAGGTGCAATTTCCATTGCACGCCCAACCCATCCCAGAACTTGAGGGGAAACAGGAGACCATCGAGGATGAATTGATTCACGATAAATCAGGGGGCTCCCGAAAAGATTGCTTCGTCTCCAATCAGGTGCGAACGCCCCACCAGGGAAGATGGCGTCGCCACCAGTCCGTTGCTGCGTCGCTCATATCAGAAATGGGAGAGTCAAATCCAGAGAATCCGGCATGATTTCACATTTATGAAATCATGTCCTTGACCAGGGTCAATGGGAGGGCAATCTAAATCCATGAGGAATCCAGAATGCCTGTACCGTACGCTATTCAGTACAAAGGCCGGATTCATTGCGGCAAAAAGCGCCGACGGATTGATTTTGTTGGCGTCCCCACGGGGATTCGAACCCCGGTTACCGCCGTGAAAGGGCGATGTCCTAGGCCTCTAGACGATGGGGACACGTGAGACTGGTATTAGAGGTTACCAATCGAACAAGCCGCGCATTATAGCATTCGAATTTGTCCTTGTCATGACCCGGATGTTTTCTCTTTGAATTTTTTTGTTCAGTTGGTCAGGCTGCGCAAGGGTGCAGGGATCCGTCCGCCACGGGCGATGAAATCGTGGCAAGCGAAGCGGTTAACCGCCATGACGGGACAATGCCCCAGTAATCCCCCAAATTCCACATGGTCGCCCACGGTTTTTCCGGGTACGGGAATCAGGCGTACTGCGGTGGTTTTGTTATTGACCATGCCAATAGCGGCTTCGTCAGCGATGATTCCGGATATGGTGGCTGCAGTTGTGTCTCCCGGAATGGCGATCATATCCAGCCC
>DAIDKJ010000069.1 GCA_027450105.1 Ferrovum sp. | reverse complement strand
GGCAACCCAGCTGTTTCGGGTAACACCCTGGCGCAGCAGGTCTGCTCGATTTGTCATGGCGAAGTGGGCAGCAATGTCAATGGCAATTCAGTCAACCCCACCTTCCCCAATCTGGCTGGTCAGCAGAAGGATTATCTGGTAGCGGAAATGACCGAGTTTCACGAGCATACCCGCAAGGACCCTGCTGCTCAGGACATGATGTGGGGCATTGCGCGTAACTTTACGCCCAAGCAGATCGAAGAACTGGCCACGTATTACTCCAAACAACCCACACGGGCCAATCCCAATCCGGTCAACCCTGCCCTGGCAGCGGAAGGCGCCAAGATTTTCAACGAAGGCAATCTGGACAAGGGTGTGCCCGCCTGTATGGGCTGTCATGGTTCCAATGCCGAAGGCAATGGCCCCATTCCTCGCTTGGCTGGACAACATCAGGATTATCTCTACAAGCAGTTGATGGCCTTCAACTCCGATGAAATGGTGGAGGAAAAGGAAAGCAACAACGCCAAGGATGATGATCTGGAGCGTCCACATGGTGTTGCCATGGAAGGTATCGCCCATGGTTTGGATGACCACCAAAAACACGCTGTAGCCGCTTATCTGCAAACCCTCAAGTAAGCGTGTCACCGGGGGCTTGCCCCCGGTGACACGTTGAAGGTCGTGCCGCTGCCTTTATTGGCTGGCCGCCGTTCAATCCCTGCCCTGTGCAGGGATTTTTTTCGCTATTGTTGCCAGTTGCAAGCGGCACTAAAGCGATGCAAAATCCCCCTATCCATTGGCCAGAGCCCATTTCTGATTGCCTGATCGCTCCGTGAACGCTGATCCCACGTAGCCCCCCATCCAATCACAACCGGTGGCCAAGCCTTTCAGGAGGAGAGTATCATGAGCAAACTCTGCGTCGTTGTTGTTTCCGATTCGCTAGAACGCCTGCAAATGGCGGCCATGGTGGCTTCGGTGGGGGCTGTGAGTGGACAGGAAGTACTCGTGTTTCTGTCCATGAATGCGTTAGGGTTTTTCACTCGGGGGGACACCAGGATACCGGTGCCCGAGGGCCCTATGGGGCAATTGATGGGCACCAAAAACATTCCCCCTTTCAAGGGGTTGTTTCAGCAAGCGGTGGAATTGGGCGACGCCAAAATTTTTCCTTGCTCCATGGCTATGGACGTGTTGGCCTTGGAGGCGGAGCATCTGGAACCATGGCTGCAGCCCGCCACCGGGCTGACCAAGTTTTTGGATGAGGCTCGGGGGGGGCAGGTTTGGACGTTTTAACGCTAATTTGGTAAAGGGATTGAACCATGGCTGAACGCAAAATCGTGGATGGCCGAGGCAGTTTTTGCCCGGGCCCGCTCATGGAGTTGATCGTGGCACTAAAGAATTCTCAAGTTGGGGACGAGTTGGAGGTTCTTTCTACGGACAAAGGCTCCGCCAATGACATTCCAGAATGGGTCAAAAAAGTAGGGCACGCCTATCTGTCTACAACAGAATCAGATGGGGTATGGCATATTCTGGTACGCAAGACTAAATAGTTCCACATTGAACCCGCAGACTCAGATGGGGGTTCACAAAAACCAATACACCAAGGGGGAGCGTCGTCATGAAAATATTGATCATCGGTGGGGGCATGGCAGGAACCATTCTGGCCAACAATCTGGCCCGGCGACTCCCCCAGGAACTGAAATCCGGCAAAGCGCACATTACCATGCTCTCCGCCTCGGACAAGCACATGTATCAGCCGGGGCTGCTCTATCTGGCCGTGGGTCGTACCACCCCCGACGAACTGTACCGGGATCAAGCCAGCCTGCTGGAACCCAGCATCCAGTTTCATGTGGATCCGGTGGAACACTTCGAGCTGGACCATCGCCGCGTCATTACCCAAAGCGGCAAAACCTTTGGTTATGACATCCTGGTCATTGCCACCGGGTCACGCATGTATCCGGAAGGCATTCCCGGTTTAAGCGAATATTCTGAAACCTTCTATACCGAAGCCAGTGCCCTCAAAATGTTCAAGCGCCTGCAGTCCTTTACGGGCGGCAAGGTGGTGGTGACCGTGGGAGTTCCGCATAAATGCCCCATGGCGCCGTTGGAAATCATCTTCATGCTGCATGATTATTTCAGGGACCGCGGGCTCTCCGACAAGGTTCAACTGCATTACACCTACCCTATCAACCGGGTGCATAGCCTGGAAAACGTGGCTAAATGGGCAGCTCCCGAGATGGACCGTCTGGGAATCACCTACGACACCTTTTTCAACCTCAAAGAGGTAGACGGAGCCAACCAGGTGGTGCGCAGTGAGGAAGGCGTGGACATTCCTTACGATCTGCTCATCTCGATTCCAGCCCACAAGGGGATGGAGGTTCTGGAAAAAAACAAACTGGGGCAAAATGGCTGGCTTCCCACCCATCGCACCAAACTCACGCTGGAGGGGTACGACAACGTGTACGTATGCGGGGACACAACCAACATTCCCATCAGCAAAGCTGGCTCCACAGCGCATTTTGAGGCCGACACCCTGGGCGAGAACATTGCCGCCATCGTCAAGATGGGTGTACCCGTGCGCGAATATGATGGGAAGGTATTCTGTTTCATCGAAGCCGGTAAGGACCGAGCCACCTATGCCATGTTCAATTACCAAACCCCACCCGACCCCAAGGCACCCACCAAAGCCGTGCATTGGTTCAAGATGGCTTACAACAAACTCTACTGGGTTTCGGCCCGTGGCCTTTTATAACCGGAGGGCTTGCGCATGAATGCTGAAACCAATACCACCGCCCCCCTGGAATCTCTGGAGTTGGAGCGCCTGGTGTGCGCCGCGCGCGATTCATTGAGCGATGAAATGGTAGGGCGTTTGGCCGGTTCGGCGGCCGAAGCCCTGGATCTGGTGGACAAGGCCGGGCGCGCAGGCTTGGCCCGGGCCATTCCCACCTTGGCCGAGATGATCAACAACGGCGATCTGGAACGCCTGGCCCAATTAGCCCGGGTGTACCACTCGGCCCAGGATGCGCTGACGGATGAAATGGTGGGCCGACTGGCAGAAACCGTGGGGGAAGGCTTATCCCTGATGGATCGCCTCAACCGGGGAGGTGCTGGTCGCCTGGTAGAAATGCTGGAGCGCATGCAATCCACTGGCGCCCTGGAAAAAATTGCCAATACCCTACCCGCCTTGCTCGATCGCCTGGACATGATGGCCAACCTATTGTCCTGTTTTGAATCTGCGGCCCGCAAAAGTCGGGAAACGCCCGCAACGGGCGGCTTGGGTAGCCTGTGGCACACCTTGACGGATGCAGACACGATTCATTCCTTGCAGTTTTTGGTGCATCTGAGCCAGCAAATGCAAGAACATTGTGGCACCAAACACGCTTAACCTGTCTTTTCACGAGCTTCATCTGGCGCGCGTGGCATGGACTCCTTACAGGCGATGCGGCTGTTTGTCCGGGTGTCCGAGCTGGGCAGTTTTTCTGCGGTGGCCCAGCAAATGGGAGTGGCGCGCTCTGTCGTCACCCGTCAGGTAGCGGCGCTAGAAACACGACTGGGAACGCGCCTGCTGGCACGCAGTACGCGCAGTCTGTCTCTTACCTCCAGCGGAGCCCTCTATCTTGAGCGCTGCCGGGTCATTCTCAACCTGGTGGATGAAGCCGAATCCGGTCTGGCGGATAAACAACAAGTCCTCAAGGGATTCATCCGACTAAGCCTGCCGCTGCACTACAGTCTGGAACATTTGTCTGGTCCCCTGCTGGAATTCAGCACCACATACCCCGAAGTAGAACTGGATCTCCAGTTTTCCGATCAGTTTTCCGATCTGATCCAGGAAGGCATCGACCTGGCCGTGCGCATCACCCCCCGTCTGGCACCGGAAGTGGTGGCACGCCGATTAGCCGTCAGCCGCATGCTGGTGTTGGCCGCCCCCGGCTATCTGGCTCGTCATGGCACGCCTCAACACCCCCGCGAACTGATTCATCATGCCTGTCTGGGATACACCGCTTCCAGAACTTCTCCTCAGCATTGGGAGCTGATGGAGCAAGGAAAGCTCACCCCCTTTCCCATCCGGTCGCACCTGCGTGCCAATAATGGTGTCATGTTACTGCGTGCTGCTGCTGCCGGCATGGGGATTGCCCACGAGCCCATCTTTACTGCCGCATCCTGGATAGCGGAGGGCAAACTAGTGGAGATTTTGACGGAATTTCCTGCTGCACCCCTGGGTGTGTATGTGGTATTGCCCAGCAATCGTCTGATTCCACACCGCATTCGGGTTCTGATCGACTTTTTGGCCGCACGTCTGGCCACCTCCCCGACTGCCCCGCCTGAATGAACCCTTCATAGCCGGCTTACATCCCCTGAGGAGCCAGACAGGTATCCAGCCACTCCACCCAGTGGCGCACCGGCGTGGAAGAACCGGCTGCCAGATGTGTTAAACACCCGATGTTGGCGGTCAGGATCAGTTCGGGATGGCCGCTCGTCAAGGCTTTGAGCTTGTTGACCTGAAGCCTTTTGGAGAGTTCGGGTTGCAACAAGGAGTAAGTTCCCGCAGAACCACAGCAAAGATGTGCATCGGGTACTGGTGTCAATTGCGCCCCGGCCGCTGTCAACAGTTGCTCCACTACGCCCTTGAGCTTCTGTCCATGTTGCAGGGTACAGGGCGCGTGAAAAGCAATCCGCGCAGCACTGGTGGCAGTGCGCAATCCCAGACTTTGCAGCGACAAACGACGTTCCTCTGGCGTCCCCTCCAGTTCCTTGAGCAGGACTTCGGATAGGTCTCGGGTCAAGGCTGAAATCTGCTTGGCCCGCTCAGCGTAGAGCGGATCATGGCGCAACTGGTACCCATAGTCCTTGACCTGGGCCCCACAGCCGCTGGCCGTCATGACGATAGCCTCCACCCCCTGGGTCACGTGTGGCCACCAGGCATCGATATTGCGTTTCATGGCCATGCGAGCCGCGGACTCGTCAGACAGATGATGCGCCAGCGCCCCGCAACATCCCGCCTTGGGAACAGAAAGGAGCGTAATGCCCAAACGGTCCAACACCCGGGCAGTGGCCGCATTGATATTGGGCGCCAGATCCGGCTGCACACAACCCTCCAACAACAGCATACGCCGTGAATGCTGGGACACAGGACGCAAACCGGCGGATTGGCGCACGGGCACTTTGTTGCGCAAGGGCTCGGGTAACAGCGACCGCACCAGGCGCCCTGCGGCCAGAAGAGGTTTGAATAGCCAGGGAGTGGTCAACACGGTTTTTAGAGCCGTGCGCTTGAAGTGATCCTGTGTGGTGCGGGGCTGGCGTTGCTCCAGATAATGGCGCCCAATGTCCACCAGCTTTCCGTACTGTACCCCGGAGGGGCACGTGGTTTCACAAGCACGACAGGTTAAACAACGATCCAGGTGATGCTGGGTCAGGCCTGATACGGGCTGGCCTTCAAACATGCCCTTCATCAGATAAATGCGCCCCCGTGGACTGTCCAACTCGTCGCCCAGCAGTTGATACGTGGGACAGGTGGCCAGACAAAAGCCACAATGGACGCAAGCGCGCAAAATGGCTTGTGCCTCGGCACCCTCTGGGGTTGCCAAAAATTCGGGAGTCAGTTCAGCAAACATGGATGGTTATACGCTTCATGAATGGGTACATGGCTTCAAACCCCCAGACCCTGGTTTAATATATTCTTTGGATCAAAGACTTGTTTGATGTTTTTATTAATGTTCATGAGCACCGGATCCAGGGGATGTCCCAAGGGGCGAAACGGATCGCCCCCGCGAAACAACAAGGCATGACCGCCTGCCTCTTGAGCGGCCCGTTGCAATTGTGCGGGGGCATGGTCCGAGGCAATCCAGCGCAGGCTTCCCCCCCACTCCGTCAAAACGGCTCCAGAAAACCCCAGCGGGGGCGCATTGCTGCGCACGCTCAAGCGCCATAAGGGACGCTGCGTGGTAAACCCGGCAGCGCGCTGTTCCCGTACCTGCAGCCACCAGGCTTGTCCCTCCGGAATCTCTTCCCCCCCCAGATGGCGCATGGCAGCGCGCACGGCCACCTCAGCACCAGACAAACGAACTCGCAAGCGGCCATTCTGATAGCTGGTGGCGGAAAGGGGCAAGGGTTGCCCGGCCCATTGATTCATGGATTCCAAGGCTTCCAGTTCCGTCATGGACCATTCCAGGGTGGTCTCGAAAGGGGGCTTGGGAAGCACCTTGAGGGATACTTCCATCAACGCGCCAAGAGTCCCCCAGGCCCCCACCATGAGACGGGAAACATCGAACCCGGCCACATTCTTGATCACCCGTCCCCCAAAGGACAGATCCCGCCCCAATCCATCCAGAATGCGCACCCCCAGGACAAAGTCCCGTGCCGAGCCCACACTGGCCCGGCGCGGTCCCGACAAGCCACAGGCCAGGGTACCCCCAATGGTTGCGTCCGGCCCAAAATGGGGCGGTTCAAATCCCAGCATCTGCCCCTGTTGGTCCAGCAAATGCTCGATGTCCGACAAGCTGGTCCCGGCCCGTACCGTCAACACCAGTTCGCTGGGTTGATAATCCACCACGCCGGTATACAGGCGCATATCCAGCACTTGAGAACCCTGCGGGCGAACCCAGAAATGCTTGCTCCCTCCCCCACCGATGCGCAAGGGCAACTGGAGCGCATGGGCAGAACGAATCTGATCCTGCAACGACTGAAAAATAGCATTCATCAACACTCTGATCCTTCAGGAAAACCTGTCACAAAACAAAAGCCAAGCAAAACAGCTGGAACGCGAAGCGGAGAACTGGGAGCGCGTGGCAGGTGTGATGGAGCGCGTGCTGAAGCTCGAAAGACAGGGGTAACGCAATGGGCAAACTGCGCACGCTGTGGGCGAGAGCGAAGGGACAGGCCGGGCAGCGCCGGGAAG
>DAIDKJ010000068.1 GCA_027450105.1 Ferrovum sp. | reverse complement strand
CCTGCCGCTGTGGGGGCTGTTCCCAAAGCCGCGCCCGAATCATCCTTGAGCGCTTCAGCCCGGAAAGACAGCCGGTATTGTTCGTTGATTTGATAGTTCAGATACCCGGCCAAACCCTTGTACTTTTCTGTGGTTCCAAGATAACCGGCATATTCCTGGGACACATAGTCTCCGTTCAGGATCAAGGTCAAGGCATCCGTCAAATTGCTGGTAAACACCAGATCCACCAGGGAGCGAGTGCCCGTCATCGGGGCCACGGTACTGACAGGAAAAGAAGCGGGCGCGGTACCAAAATAGCCACTCAGGGCCAGGGAAGTATCCTTGGTAAAGGCACTGGTCACTCCCAACTCCACGGTTTTGGAAGGAGTCATGGCACTGACTTGATCCCAACCGTTGTTAACCCCCAGCATCAGATTGGTGGAATCAGACAGGGCATCCGTGGCCCGCACACCGGTATGTGTGAAGGGGATTTTGCCAAACAGGATGGAACGGGTGATGTTGGTGTCGGCCGAGCTGTCGATGACTTCAGCCCCGGCTAGAGTAGTGAATTTTCCGCCAATGAGCGTCCAGGACCCGGTGGCGTACTGGGCAAAGGCCTGAGTAATGTCAAAGTTTCCGCCAGAACCCGGGGTCGTCCCATTTCCGGAAGCACAAGCTCCATAGGAGCAGAATATCCCCGCATCACTTCCGGCGGTCAGGTTGATCAGGCCACCAAAGCCTTCTTTTGGCGTTTTGGAAATCGTGATGCCTGCCTGATGCAAACCGAAGGAGCTTTTGCTGGTATCGAAAACCTGCACACTCGAATTGGGTGTCTGATTATGCCCAATGTAACTGGCATCCAGATATCCCTTGACATCGATGCCGGAGTTACCCAGCACATCACCAAGAGTGGGGCCTTTGGGCTTTGCGTCCACGGGGGCAGCAGTAGTCGGGGCCGCACCGGCATCAGCCATGGTTGTGGCCTGGTCTGCATGCGCTGTCATGACGCCCATCACAACCAATGCAGCCATAGCGCTGAGGGTACTACGACGGAAAGGCTTCATTCTTTGATCTCCCTAAGTTGAAAATATTTCGAAACAAATAGCCAGAACGTTTTGAAACAAAACTCGCACAGGCTTCCATAAGCATGAGTCATGCCACCCAACGAAAACGCCCGGGAATGCTGCATTGCAAAGGTAAAAATCCGTAACAAAGAAGGGAAGCACCCGCCGTCCGCACTGGTTTGGTGCGATCAACGCGTGTGTTTGGGCGGAGTTGGTGCATCCCAAGGAAGCGGTTCACAGCTCTCCCGCTCCTGGATAGGGGTGGCAAGGAACAACGAGGTTTTCAGATTCCCTTTGACGACAAGGCCTGGGCCAGTCAGAATTTATCCATTCAACCGTAACGCAAACCCAAGGATGCCATGAATACCCGACATTTCATCGATGACATCGCCCGGCGCCTGAGTGAACTGGCTGCCAAAACCCCAGCTGCAGATTTTGAAAAGAATGCCAAGGCGCTGCTGTCGGGGTTTCTGACCAAAGTCAACCTGGTAACGCGGGAAGAATTCGACCTGCAAACCCAGGTACTGGCCCGTACCCGCGAAAAACTCCAGGCACTGGAGGCGCGCGTCAATGAATGGGAAAATCGGCGTCAACTCTAAACTGTCGGGCTAGAGAGGAAAGGACACCAGAACCCGTAATCCATCTCCCGCCTCCCGACAAGAAAAGTGCAATCGGGCCCCATGCAGGCGCGCAATTTCCTGCACGATCGCCAACCCCAAACCACACCCCGGTGTTTGGTCCCCTGGCACCCGATGAAACGGGATGCAGAGCTTGCTCAGCTCGGTTTCGGGAATGCCCGGGCCGCCATCCTGAATGATCAACTGCCCGGTGTGATCCTGGTCTTCACGCAACAAGCGGATCAATATCCTCCCCTGTACAGGGGTGTAGCGCAGCGCATTGTCAATCAAATTCCCCATTAATTCACGCAACATCAGGGGGCTTCCCAACACGGCCAAGGGTATCGGTTCAAAGATCAGCTCCACCTGCTGCTGCTCTGCTCGAGCCACAAAATCCACCGCTACTTCGCGGCAGATTTGCTGCAAATCTACCCGGGTACACTCGATCATGCTTTGTTCCGTATGCTCCAGGCGAGCCAACGACAGGAGTTGATTGGCCAGATGCGTGGATCGTCGGGTAGTCGCCAAAAGATCCAGGAATAGAGGTCGCAGGTCTTGGGGGGGATGTTTCAGGGCTACCTCCAACTGGGAGCTCAGAGAGGCCAGTGGGGTCCGTAATTGGTGCGCTGCATCCGCGATGAAACGGCGATGACTGGCAAAAGACAGGGAGAGATCCTGCAGCAGTTCGTTGATCCCGTGGATGATCGGTCGCAATTCGATGGGTGCCGTGCGCTCTTCCAGCGGTCGTAAATCATTTGCCGAACGTTGACCGATATCATTTCGCAACTGGTACACCGGAACCAGGGTCCGGCGTATCCCCAACAGAAGGATTGCGACGCAGGCCAGTAACAGGAGAGCCACGGGTACGAGGATATTGGCAAACAAACCATCGGACAGGCGATTACGACCACGCAGGGTTTGCGCAACCGCAATGGAATAGGTCTGATCACCGATCGTTCCCTGGGTATACACTGCGCGCAGGGCTTCTCCCCCCACATTCAAATCTTCGAATACCGGTTGCCCCGATGCCGCAGAGGGAAGAGCACGCCATAACCGCGGATTCCCTGAAAACACGTGTCCACTGTGATCCCATGCTGCATACATGACTTGATCATCATTATTTTCCTGCAACATCTGCAGCGCTGCAGGGGGAAGATTGATGGCCAGTCCCCGCGGGCCCTGCTGAATTTGCTTGGAGAGATCCAGGGCATTGTCGTACAGCCCCAGATCCAGCACTTTCATGGCCGCATGTAAAGAAAATTGGTAGGCCATCAAGGAGCCCACAAGCAATACCACCACCAGCGGTAACAACAGCCAGCGCAAAAAAATCTGGTAGAGACTGAGCGGATTAGACATGTTCTTCCAGCATGTACCCCAAACCGCGAACCGTTCGGATGAGTACATTGGAACCGCCCAGTTTGGTTCGCAGCCGATGGACATAGGCTTCAATGGCATTTTCGCTCAATTCCTGGCCCAGATCCGCAATGGCCTGAATCAACTGCTCTTTGGAAAGAATGCGACGTGAATGCGCCATCAAATACTCCAGCACCGCCCATTCCCTTCCGGAGAGGTCAACCGGCAGTCCTGCCACGAAAGCACGTTTTCCCACCGTATCCAGCATCAGGTTTCCCAGGGTCAATCGGGTGCTGGCCGAGCCTTTGCTACGGCGGATCAGGGCGCGTAAACGGGCTTGCAGTTCTGCCAAAGCCACAGGTTTGACCACGTAGTCATCAGCACCCAAATCAAAACCCTGCACCCGGTCTTCTACCGCATCACGAGCCGTCAGTATGAGAACTGGCACAGGATGGGCGCCCAATCGCAAGGCCCGCACCACGTCATAGCCATCCCCATCAGGCAACCCCAGATCCAGCACAAGTGCATCCACTTTTTCGTTCACTAGCAAATGCAGGGCCTCTGTTACAGTTCCTACCAGATCCACTGCAAATTCCACATGACGCAAGGATGCTGCCATGGCTTGCCCCAGAGCGCGATCATCTTCGACGATCAAAATGCGCATACTGTCAGACTCCTGTCAGAAACGAGGTCCATAATGCGCCAACCCGTTCCATGGGAACACTTGCACAACCGTTTCATCAGATCGAGGCTACTTTTGTTGACTGTCAAACCCTGTTCAACCCACCGTTCGTGAGTCACTCCTAACGTGGCGCCTTCCCTTTTTTCGACCACCTGTGCCTTGTTCACCGGGGCCATCAGGCAGAGCTCTCCAGACGGCTTGTCCCCTCGCGTGTCAACATGGGTGGGCATGGCCAACCTCCAGCGCTCCCTGCCATACTGTCTATTGCTGGGGCTGTTCTCTGGATGCGCGCTGGGGCCGGACTTTACACCTCCCGCCGTTCCTGTAACCAAAGGGTATTTACCCCACCAGACACTAACCAAAGACAGCCCTCTGGCTTCCGGCGCGATGTCGGAAGCACCGATATTCAAGGTTCAGCAGGACATTCCCGCTGACTGGTGGAGCGTGTTCCAGTCCCCCGCGCCCAATCAACTGATCGAGCGCGCTTTCAAAGCCAACCCCACCGTGGATGCAGCACAGGCCGCGCTGCGCGAAGCCCAGCAAAACACATTGGCTCAACAGGGATATTTTTATCCCTCACTGGGAATGGAATACATTCCTTCGCGCAATAAACTGGCAGGCAACATGGGGGGCAACTCTCCGGGCGTACAAGGGAATGGAAGCATCATTCAAACCTATTCCAACCCCGGGGGTCCACCGCCTTATAACGGCCCGGTTTATTATAATTTTCACACTGCCCAGATCACACTGAGTTATACCCCTGATTTTCTTGGCAGCAATCGTCGCCAAGTGGAATCCCTTCAAGCCCAATCCGAGTTCCAACAGTTGCAACTGGAGGCCACTTATATCACTTTGGCCTCCAATGTGGTGGCAGCCGCCCTGCAGGAAGCCTCTTTGCGGGCACAGATCAAAACCAATACGGCTTTGGTGAACGACAATGTGCAGCTGCTCCAGATCGTACGTCAGCAATTCCGTTTGGGACAAGTGGATTCCACTGTGGTTGCCAATCAGGAGCTGGCCCTGGCCCAAGCACGACAGGCCCTATTTCCCTTGCAGCAACAGTTGGAACAAACTCGGGATCTCCTGCGGGTTCTGGCAGGGCAGATGCCGAGTGACGATATCCCCGAAACCTTCACGCTCGACACCTTGAATTTGCCGCAAACCCTGCCCCTCAGCCTGCCCTCTCAGCTGGTTCAGCAACGCCCCGATGTACGCGCCGCTGCAGCGCAATTGCATGCCGCCAATGCTCAAGTGGGTGTAGCCCTGGCCAATCGATTTCCGCAATTTACCATCAATGGGGTCGTGGGAGGAGCAGCCAGCGTTCCTAGTCAGATGTTTCAAACCGGCGGCGGATTTTTTAATCTGATTGGTGATCTGACCTTGCCCCTGTTTGATGGAGGCACCCTGAAGGCCCGCGAACAAGGCGCGCGGGAAGCACTGGCTCAGGCCGCTGCGGCTTACCAGACAGCTGTTCTCACAGCCTTTCAGAATGTAGCCGATACCCTGCACGCCATCCACGCCGACGCGCAGGGGCTCCATAACGCCCGTCTTGCCGAACAGGCGGCCCAACAGGCTCTCGCAGTGACACGTCAGCAGTTGGATGCCGGTCTGGTGGCGGCCCCCTCATTCATTGCTGCCGACCAAACCTGGCAGCAGTCACGGCTGGTGCTCACCCAGATGCAAACCAATCAACTGGGTGATGCTGCCGCTCTCTATCAGGCGTTGGGCGGTGGTTGGTGGAACCGTTCCGATACCCACGCTCTCGTGACTTCTACCACGAAATAGACCCCCCATGAAAAACTCTGCCCGCAAAGCCCTCTGGTTACTGGCTCTACCCTTAACAACCAGTATGATTCTGTATTTGGCCTGGCCCTCCCGCGCTGAAAACGGCCCTTCCATTGCGCCAGGCACCTTGGGCAACCCGAGTTCACAGGTCTCGGCCCAGGAAAGACGCATCGATCTATCCGATTCCCAAGTCAAACTGATCAAAGTAGAAACCGTTTCCGCCCATGACTTCATTCAAAAGCAGGAAGCATTGGGTAATGTCGCGCTCAACGACGATCGAACGGTGCAAATCTTTCCACCCTACCCCGGCAAAATCACTGCCATTTTTTCCGATCTGGGACACGATGTGCCCAAAGGCGCACCGCTTTACGTCATTGACAGCCCCGATCTGCAGCAGGCCGAATCCACACTGATCGCTGCTGCCGGAGTACTGGACCTAACCAGACAAGCGCTGGAACGGGCGCGCGCCTTGTATGCAGCCCAGGGAATGGCACAAAAGGATTTACAGCAAGCCCAGTCGGACAACCAGACGGCCATCGGCAATTATTCCAGCGCCTACGATGCGCTGCGAATCTTTGGCAAAACACCGCGCCAGATCGAGGAAATCATTCAACAGAAAAAGGTCGATGCCCACTTGGTCGTTTCCAGCCCCTTGACCGGACGTGTCGTTGCCCGAAATGCGGCCATCGGAACTTTGACACAACCGGGTAACGCTCCAGCGCCATTTGTAGTAGCCGATTTATCCACCTTGTGGATGATGGCCAATGTCACCGAAACTGATGTCTCCGCACTGGCCTTGGGACAAACCGTGGAAATTACTCTGCCGGCCTTTCCGGGTAGAACCTTTCAAGGTCATGTCACCTATATCGCCACAACCCTGGATCCCAATACACGCCGTCTTCCAGTGCGCACAGAAATCAAGGATCCTTCCCACGAATTGCATCCCGGGATGTTGGCCAACTTTGTCATCCAGACCAGCCATGTCATCCATGCACCAGGTCTGCCACTAGACGCCGTAGTACGCGAAGGAGATGGTACTTTATCCATCTGGATCACCACCGATCGTCACAGGTTCTTCAAACGCAGTCTTCGTATTGGAATGCAACAGGACGGGTTATATCAAGTCGTCTCGGGGGTTCAACCCGGCGAGATGGTTGCCGGTGAGGGCGCCATTTTTCTTAGCCATGCCTTTGAAACCGAGACGCGCTAAGTCATGTTCAAAAACCTGCTCGCCTTTTCCCTGGGCAATCGCCCCATCATTCTGATCCTGCTTCTGGCCTTCCTGGGGGCTGGAGGATTGGCCTATTACAAGCTGAACGTGGAGGCCTACCCCAATCCGGCTCCGGTCATTCTAGAAATCACAGCCCAGTACCCCGGCTTGTCTGCCGAAGAAATGG
>DAIDKJ010000067.1 GCA_027450105.1 Ferrovum sp. | reverse complement strand
AAAGCGCAACACCTTCACGCCCAGACGGCGTGCCACCCAGTAATGCCCCCATTCATGCACCACGATCAACAGCAGCAGGGCCACCAAAAACGCCAGCAGGGTTTGCAGGCCACCAGCCACATGGCTCATGGCGAAGAGATCCGGGCCATGCACAGCAGGGCTTGGTGGCGCGCCAATTCGTCCGCCGCCAGAATCTGTTGCAGCGTGTCCGCCGCGGTGGACGCCACTTGCGTCAACACCTGCTCGTTTACCCAGGCAATCTGGTCAAAGCGCAGGCGCCCCTGCAGGAAAGCCTCCACCGCCACCTCGTTGGCCGCATTGAGAAGGGCCGGGCTGGTGCCACCCTGGTTCATGGCCTCGGTAGCCAAACGCACGGCAGGAAAACGCGCCAGATCCAGAGGCTGAAAGTGCAATGCCGCCACAGCGGTCAAATCCAGGGGGGCTACCCCGGCCGCGATGCGCTGCGGCCAGGCCAGGGCATGGGCGATGGGCGTGCGCATGTCTGGATTGCCCAACTGGGCCAACACCGAACCGTCCACATAGGACACCAGCGAATGAATGATGCTTTGGGGGTGAATCAGGATATCCACCTGCTCGGGGCGGGCCTCAAACAACCAGCAGGCCTCGATGAGTTCCAGGCCCTTGTTCATCATGGTGGCCGAGTCCACGGAGATTTTTTGTCCCATGGACCAGTTGGGATGCTTGCAGGCCTGGGCCGGCGTAACCTGTGCCAGGGCCGACAGGGGATAGTGCAGAAAAGGCCCCCCGGAAGCCGTGAGAATGATGCGCGCCACGCCCTTGGTGCGCAAGCTGCCGGGCTCTGCGGGCAGCGACTGAAATACCGCGTTATGTTCGCTATCTACAGGCAAGAGAGTAGCACCATGCTCATGAACGGTTTGCATCATGAGCGAACCAGACATGACCAGCGCTTCCTTGTTGGCCAGTAAAATGCGTTTTCCCGCCTGGGCTGCGGCCAGTGTGGAGGGCAGTCCGGCCGCCCCCACGATGGCCGCCATGACCGTATCCACCTGGGGATGCGCCGCCACGGTGCACAGGGCTTGAGCCCCCACCAGCACCTCCGTGGGCAGGGATGCCCCCTGCTGGCGCAGCAACTGGTGCAACTGCTCGGCTTCCCGCTCCTGGCTGACCACCGCATAACGCGCGTTGAAGCGCACACATTGTTGCGCCAGCAAGGGCACGTTGCGATGCGCTGACAGGGCAAAGATTTGATAGCGCTCGGGGTGCAGCGCCACCACCTCCAGCGTGCTGCGCCCGATGCTTCCGGTGGCCCCCAGCAGGGTCAGGGTTTGCATCGACGGCGCAGAGGCCAGCGGTGCGCCATTCATGTCAACTCGCTGGCCAGAAGGGCGGCCAGCGGCAGGGTGGCCGTCAGCGCGTCGATCCGGTCCAGCAGGCCCCCGTGTCCCGGCAGGACTTTGCCACTATCCTTCACCCCGGCACAGCGTTTGATCCAGGATTCGAACAAATCCCCCAGAATGCCCAACACGGCCAGCACAAAGACCAGCACAAACCACAGACGCCCCAAACGATGCAGCAGCTTGGCCCATACTGCGCTGCTTTGGGGCGCTGCGTGCCAAAAGTACAGGGCATACAGCCCCACTCCCAGCAAGGCGCCGGCCACTCCCTCCCAGGTTTTTCCCGGGCTGATATCAGGCGCCAGTTTATGGCGCCCCAGGCTGCGTCCCACAAAATACGCACAGGTGTCCGACACCCAAACGATGCCCATGAACAGCAACAGGGTCCAGGGGTCCAGATTACGCAAGGTCAGCAGGGCATATCCGGTGGGCAGAATCACGACCCAGCCGGTCAAGGCGAGCGTGGGAATATGATCCACGCGCCAGCGGCCTTTGAGCCAGAGGGGCACCACGCCCACCCAGAACAGAACGGAGAGCAGTTGCAGCACGGCCTGGGCGGCATCGGCCAGTTCTCCATTTAGCCCGACCCAGCCTACCAGCAGCAAAGACGATGTGAAAAAGATGACCCGCCCGGTAGTGTCAAAAGTTGCCAGGTCACACCATTCCCACAGGGAAATCACCACCATGAGCCCCACCAGAGCGGTCCAGAACCAGGGCGGAGCGCGCAACAGCCCTGTTCCCAACAGGCCCAGCAGCACCAGTGCCGTCAGGATTCGGGTGCCTAGCATTGGTCTCCCGTGCGCCCAAAGCGCCGTTGGCGCTTTTGATAGGATTCAATGGCCTGCAGAAAGCTCTTCCGGTCAAAATCGGGCCAGAGGGTCTCGGTAAAATACAGCTCGGTATAGGCCAGCTGCCAGAGCAGGAAGTTGCTGATGCGCTGTTCTCCCCCGGTGCGAATGAACAAATCCGGTTCTGGCGCATCCCCCATGGACAGATAGGGTTGCAGGTCGATTTCGCGAATGCCTTCTTGCTGTTTTTCCGGATGTTCCCGCAGCAGGGCGTTGAGCGCTTGCAGAATGTCCCAGCGTCCGCCGTAGTTTACCGCCACGGTCAGGGTCAGCCCGGTATTGGCATGGGTCAGTTGCTGGGATTCGGCGATCAGGGTTTGCAGGCGTGTACCCAAGGGACCTTGGTCGCCAATGATGCGCAGCCGGATTTGGGCGGCATGCATGCGCTGGATTTCATTTTCCAGATTGGTGATGAAGAGCTGCATGAGCATGCCCACTTCTTCGGGGGGACGGCGCCAGTTTTCGCTGCTGAAGGCAAACAGGGTCAGGTATTCCACACCCAGCCCAGAGGCCTGCTGGACCAATTTGCGCACGGTTTCGCTGCCGCGCCGATGTCCGGCAATGCGCGGTAACAGGCGCTGTCGCGCCCAGCGCCCATTGCCGTCCATGATGACGGCCACATGCCGGGGAATGGCCCCCGTGGTGGGAATCGTAAGTGTGGAACTAAGCGTCATGCGCGCTGCGAACCGCGTCCGGGTATCCGTCAGGCCTTAAACGGCCATCAGTTCGGATTCCTTGACGGCCAGCAACTTATCGATGTCGCTCACGTGACGATCGGTGAGTTTTTGAATCTCTTCCTGGGCGCGGCGTTCATCGTCCTCGGAAATGGTTTTTGCTTTCTGCAAGTCCTTGAGTTGTGCCAGCGCATCCCGGCGCACGTTGCGAATGGCCACGCGCGCGTTTTCCGCTTCCGCCTTCACCACTTTGGTAAGATCGCGACGGCGCTCCTCGGTGAGGGAGGGCATGGGCACACGGATCAGATCCCCCTGGGTGGAGGGATTCAATCCCAGATCGGCATCGCGAATGGCTTTTTCGATGGCGCCCACCATTTTCTTTTCGTAGGGAGACACGCCAATGGTCCGCGCATCGATCAAATTGACGCCGGCCACTTGATTGATGGGGGTGGGAGTTCCGTAATAATCCACGCGCACGTGATCCAGCAGACCGGCGTGAGCCCGACCGGTGCGCACTTTGCCCAGATCCACTTTCAACGTTTCCACCGATTTGTGCATTTTCTGTTCGGCCGATTTTTTGACATCAGCAATCATGATTGTGTACTCCAAATCCGCTCAGTGGGTTACGAAGGTGCCTTCAGCCTCTCCCATGACCACCCGTTTCAGAGCGCCCGGTTTGAAAATGCTGAACACGCAAATAGGAAGATTCTGATCGCGGCACAGGGTTAGCGCCGTGGCATCCATGACTTTCAAATTATTGACGATGGCCTCCTCGAAGGTGAGGCGCTCATAGCGGGTGGCCAGAGGGTCTTTGAGGGGGTCGGCCGTATAGATGCCATCCACCTTGGTTCCCTTGAGCACCACCTGGGCGCTCATCTCCATGCCCCGCAAGGCAGCTGCTGTGTCCGTGGTAAAGAAGGGATTGCCGGTACCAGCTGCAAAAATGACCACTTTTCCCTCCTCCAGATAGCGCAGGGCCTTGCCCCGTATGTAGGGTTCGGCCACCTGTTCCAAATTGAGTGCCGATTGCACCCGACTCACCACATCCACCCGGCGCATGGCATCCTGCAAGGCCAGGGCATTCATCACGGTGGCCAGCATGCCCATATAATCGGCGGTGGCCCGGTCCATGCCCTTGGCCCCCAGGGCCACTCCCCGAAAAATGTTTCCGCCGCCGATGACCACGCCCACCTGCACGCCCATACGCGTAATGGCGGCCACCTCTGCCACGATGGCTTCGATGGTAGCACGGTTGATCCCATAGGGATCGGGGCCCATCAAAGCCTCGCCAGAGAGCTTGAGCAGCACGCGTTGATAGGCCGGTTTCATGGGCGGGAGATTTCCTCAGACCCCGGCTGCGGCAGCCACTTCGGCAGCAAAGTTGTCGACTTTCTTTTCCAGCCCTTCACCCACCACCATCAGCGCAAAGCGTTCCACCTTGGCCTGGCGGGCGGCAAGCAACTGTTCCACGGTCTGGTCCGGGTTCTTGACGAAGGGTTGACCCAGCAAGGTGACTTCGGCCAGATACTTGACGATGCGCCCTTCCACCATGCGTGCCACGATATCCGCCGGCTTGCCCGACTCGGCGGCCTGGGCGGTATAGATGTCCCGTTCCTTGCGCAGCAGGTCGGCGGGCACCTGTTCCTTCGACACGCACACCGGTTTGCTGGCCGCCACATGCATGGCCAGATCCCGGCCCAGGCTTTCATCTCCGCCCACCAGATCCAGCATCACCCCAATGCGAGTGCCGTGCAGGTATTGCGCCAAGCGTCCGCTGGCCTGGAAGCGATCGAAGCGCCGCAGCGTGATGTTTTCACCCAGCTTCATGACCAGCGCCTTGCGCAGGGATTCCAGCGATTCGCCCTGGGGCAGCGTGTGTTGCACCAGGCTGTCCACGTCCGCAGGGTTTTGCTGGGCCACCTGCTCGGCCGCCAGGCGGGCAAACGCGATGAAATCCTCGTTTTTGGCCACAAAGTCTGTTTCGCAGTTGACTTCCACCAGAGCGCCCAGCTTGCCGTCACCCGCCACCCAGGAAGCCACCACACCCTCGGCCGCAATACGCCCCGCCGCCTTGCTGGCTTTGGCGCCACTGCGAATGCGCAGCAAGTCTTCGGCCGCTTTGAGGTCGCCTTGGGCTTCGGTCAGGGCTTTTTTGCATTCCATCATGCCCAGACCCGTCATTTCACGCAGTTCTTTCACCATCGATGCGGTAATTTCCGCCATTTCCATACTCCATCAATATCCCGCACCCTGCGGTCGAGGATGTCCTCCATGTGCCGGACATCCGTACAGATTTCTCACTTCCTGCCCAACGACTTGCGCCAGAGCCCTGCGCCAGACTATTCGCCCGCCGCAGGCGCCTGGGTTTCGTCTTCTTCCACGAATTCTTCCGCCGTCACCAGTTCGTTGATGGACTGGGCCCGACCCTCCAGAATGGCATCCGCCACACCGCGGGCATAAAGACGAATGGCCCGGGTGGAGTCATCGTTACCCGGAATGACATAGTCGATCCCTTCCACCGAATTATTGGTGTCCACGATGCCGATGATGGGAATGCCCAACTTGCGCGCTTCCACGATGGCATTTTTCTGGTAGCCCACATCGATCACGAACAGGGCATCGGGAACCCCGCCCATGTCCTTGATGCCGCCCAGGCTGCGCTCCAGTTTTTCCAGTTCGCGCTGATAATCCAGGGCTTCTTTTTTGGACAGCCGTTCCAGTGAGCCATCGGCCGTCATTTGGGTCAGGTCATGCAGGCGTTTGATGGACTGCTTGACGGTCTTGAAATTGGTGAGCATACCCCCCAGCCAGCGATGGTCCACGAAGGGCGAACCCGCGCGCAGGGCTTCTTCGCGCACGATTTCACGGGCCTGACGCTTGGTTCCCACAAACAGCACGGTACCCTTGTTGGCCGAGAGCTTACGCACGAACGCCATGGCTTCCTGATACATGGGAAGCGTTTTTTCCAGGTTGATGATGTGGATTTTGTTGCGATGGCCAAAAATGAAGGGGGCCATCTTGGGGTTCCAGTAACGGGTTTGGTGTCCAAAGTGCACCCCCGCTTCCAACATTTGACGCATGGTAACAGACATGTTGACTCCTCGATTCGGGTTAAGCCGCCATCGACCCCCTACACTCCAAACGGTTTGGAGCACCCGGATACGGGTCGATGTGTGAATTGACAGTGAAAGGGCACTGCCACCACCGACAGCCATGCAGACTGCCGGATGTCATGCCCCAGAAAAACCCAATTGGGGGGCACAAAGCCGCAGGATTCTAGCATGTCGGCACGCAGGGAACAAGATCACCCCATGGAAGCTGTTAGCGCAAAGTAGTCATGTCCGGTATCTTCCCATATGGAAATGTCCGCTGGTGAGGCACCGCGCGCATTTCCCCCCCAGAAGCCTCTCACATGGAGATCGATTCAGGGGGATCGAGTATTCGTGAGGGGCAGTACCCCATGGGTGAGGGGCAGTACCCCATGGATGATCGGCTGTGCGTCGCAGCGCTGATGCCCGAACATTGAATGCTATAATCGTGCAACACCCTTATGTCCGGATCGCCATGCCCAACGCCATTCACCCCAAAACCCCCGACGAAATCCAGGCCATGCGTGTGGCCTGCAAGCTGGCCTCGGAGGTGCTCGACTTCATCACCCCCCATGTGCGCGTGGGCGTGACCACCGAAGAACTGGACCGCCTCTGTCACACCTACATGGTGGAAGAACAAGGCACCATCCCGGCGCCGCTCCATTACTGCCCCCCGGGACATACCCCGTACCCCAAATCCATTTGTACTTCGGTCAATCATCAGGTGTGTCACGGCATTCCCGGTGCACGCATCCTCAAAAACGGCGACATCGTCAATCTGGACATCACCGTCATCAAGGAGGGTTTCCACGGAGATACCAGCCGCATGTTTTGTGTGGGCACGCCCAGCAAGCAGGCCAAGCGTCTGTGCGACATCACCTTCGAAGCCCTGTGGAAGGGCATTCGGGAAGTGGCCCCTGGCAAAC
>DAIDKJ010000066.1 GCA_027450105.1 Ferrovum sp. | reverse complement strand
GCCCGGAGGCATCTGGGGCATCACTTCTATGAGGCGTTCCGTGATCAATTGGCGCGCAAAATAGAGATCCGTGGCATCTGTGAAAACCAGCGTAATCACAGCGATGCCATTGCGATTCAGGGAACGCAGGTCGGTCAGCCCTGGCAAGCCGGTCATGGCAATTTCGATGGGAATGGTCACGAACCGTTCGATTTCTTCGGGTGAACGTCCGGGCGCCTCGGCCGCGATCTGGACCTGCACGTTGGTGACGTCGGGAAAGGCATCCACCGACAAGCGTTGCAAGCTGAACAGCCCGGCAACCAGCAAACCCAGCGTAACCACCATCAAGACCAGTCGATGGCGCAATGCCGCCTGGATGAGCGAACGGATCATGCGCGGCGATCCTTAACCGCCACCCAGACGTTTTTTGCGTTCATTATTCAGATGAAACGCCTGATCCGTGACCACCTGGTCGCCTAGTTTGAGTCCTGACAACACCGGCACCACTTCACCGCTTTGGGGTCCAAGGCGCACGGACGTCAGCCGAAAACGGGCGGGGGCCAAGGACACGAATACGAAGTCACTATTGTCTTCATGCACCACCGCGCTGGCCGGGATTACCGGGGTGTCGACGGTTTTTCCGGTAATCAGCATGGTGGCCAACATGCCAGGCTTGAGCTGCAACCCGGGATTCAGGAGCGTGGTTTGGGCACGGACGGTGCGGCTCTCGGCCAGGACCGTTTCACCCACGTACGTCAATTTTCCAGCTAGATGTGCACCACGCAAGGCGGGCACTTCGATCTGCATGTCCTGCCCCACCGCCAACAACCCAGCCTCCATTTCCGGAACCAGCGCCGTCACCCAGACCTGGGAGAGATCCGCAATCGTGAACAGAACCTCGGCAGGCTGCACCACTTGTCCTTGCACGATATGGCGCTCCACCACCAGCCCCGACATGCTGGCCGTGACCGAGGAGGACGGATCGATCTTGCCACTTTTCCCCAATTGCTCAACCTGGGCTCGTGACAGGCCCAACACCTGCAACTGTTCCGCCATGGCGCGGTGTTCGGCGCTGGTGCTGAGCGCCTCGGATGCACGGCGTTGCAGTTCGGCCTTGGCAATGACATCTTCCTTGTATAGCCACTTGGCTCGATCGTAGGCGTTTTGCGCCAGTTCATCGGCCGCTTTGGCCTTGAGATAAGCCAGTTGGGCCTGCCCCAGTTCGGTCGAGTTGATACGCGCCAGCACCGCACCGCGTGTAACCTGTTGTCCTGGCACCGCAGCAATATCCATCACCCGCCCGGTTACATTGGAACCGATGCGAGTCACTTTTTGTTCGTCAAACTCCACTTTGCCAGTGACCCGCAACATTTCTGCATAGGGGGCCACGATCACCGGGGCCACCTGAATGTTCCAGTCGCGCGCCAGGGCTTGTAGGCCAGGAGCACCCAGATCAACGATGTCCGGATCTTGCGCTGAGACACTGGCTGGGGGAGTGGCCACCCCATGACGGGTAGACTGGTACCAGATTCCGGACAGCCCCAGCAAGAGAATCGGGAGTCCATGACGCCACCAGGAAAAACGCAAGGGGCCGGAAGGTGGAAGTTTGGGGAGAAAGTTCATGGAGTGGACGCAGTGGGAGACGACACAGAAGGCGGGGTAGCCAGGAGACGATCGATTTCCACGATTACCGTGGCCAGATCGTAACGCGCAGTAATCAGTTCGCTACGCGCGATACGGTAGGTTCGCTGGGCATTGAGCCAATCCAGTATGCCGCGCTCGCCGTGACGGTAAGCGGCTTCTGCCACATTCCTGGCCTCTGTGGCCTGTGTCAGTAATTCGTTTTCCAGAAGGGATACCTGGTTGCGCGCGCTATCAAAGCGTGCGTAAGCAGCTGACAGGGATTCGCCCAACCATTGGCGTCGGGATTCAGCCACATGGCGACTGCGTGCCAGGTCCGCCTGAGCCTGCAAAACGGGGCCGGAATGTTGATCCCAAAGGGGAATGGTCACAGCCAGGCCAACCCGCGAGGAAGACAGGGTAGGATCGGCATCATGCTGTGCAACGAGTGCCAATTGTGGAAGACGCTGGGCCTTTTGCCAGTCCACTCGGGATTCGGCCGCCTGGTTTTCTGCTTGAACCTGCTGGAGCTCGGGATTACGCGCATTCAACTGTTCCTGCAAAGTGGCCAGCGGGGGCAAGACCACCGCATCGGGCAGACTCCCAAGGATTTGCGTGTCTTCGGGGATGCTTTGGCCTACTGCCTGGCGCAAGGCAATACGGGCTTGCCGGGTACGCAACAGGGCCATGTCATGGTTTTTCAGGGCATTGAGCCGTTCTGTTTCGGCAGTGATGAGATCAAAGCGGGGGGATTCTCCCACGTGGTAGCGCAGAGCAATGCTGTCACGAATCTTTTGCGTAATCTGCAAGTCTTCCTCGCTGGCCTGCGCTTCATCCTGGCGACGCAACAGATCGTAGTAGGCCAATTTGATGGCCGCCAGCGCATCATTTTCAAAGGCACGGCGTGCGGCATCGGCGGCCTGTACCGAAGCTTCTGCAGCCTGGATACGGGGATTACGCAGCCCGGCATATTCGAGGGGTTGATGAAGAGCAAAGGAATAAACCGAGCCTGACAAAGGAGCCGGCACATTCTGCTCCTTGCCGCGGCCCGTCAACCCACTGACTTCCGGGTTGGGATAGGCGTGCGCTGCCACAGCCATTCCCTCTGCAGCAGACACTTGTTCCCGCGCCGCCAAGACAGCGGGATTATGCCCCAGTCCCAGCAACAACAGATCGTTCAAAGTCAGGGTCGGTGCCGCCAAGGCCGAGGGCAACGGCAAGACCATCCACACCATCCAAACCATGCACAACCAGCAGGCCCCACGAACAAGCCCCGAGGGACGGCGCGGAGCAGAATGTCCTGATCCCGGATAGCCTCGGGCTGATCGCTCCTTAGATGCGTTGTAACGAATGGCCAGCATGCTCATCTTCAACCTGAATCGACTGTCATGAGACACGTCACCTACGACATGCCACCTTATCATTCATACTACAGCTTCGGCCTTATCATAAGCTTAAGGACCGCAAGGCGTGTATGGCATTCTGCGGTGGTCAGTATACAACCGAAGAAGTCTGACTCCGCTTTTAATACAATAGACCATGCAGCCAGGGCTGCCAGATTCTTCAACCCCTGCCCGCCCATTCCCCGCGCCTTGGCGCGAAGCCTGCCAGCCTTGCCGTCTTGGTCTTGAGGGAATCGAGCGGACGGCTTGGTGTTTGATAAGGAAAATCCATGTCAACGGTACCGGATTCAGTTTTGACTTGCCCCTTTCGTGACCACTGCGTCATGGTTTGCACGGGATCGACACCAAGCCTTGGGTGCAATAATCGGGGCGTTGGTGCTGCATGACTCCACCTGAAGAATCCTTGAACCAGGGTCTTAATGCCTTGCGCAACCGATACCCCAGCGCTGCCTTGCCCCACCTGCTGGCCGTTGTGCAAGCCTCCCCCCGGAATCCACAATCCTGGGCCAACTATCTGGAAGCCCTGATTCAAGCCAGTGATCTCGGCACGGCCGGTCATCTCATGGAGGTGGTGCAACGCCACCAAATCAGCGACCCGTGTTTGCAGCAGCAGGTTCAGCGGTTAGAACGGTTACAGGACATTCAGAATCGGTTATCCACCTCCCGGTTTGCCGACCTTCAAACCGAATTGCATCGGCTGTGCCAGGACGATCCGGATTTGGCCCCAGCCTATGCCCTGCTGGGTGCGCTGTATCTCCATACCGATCAACCCGAGCGATCCGTCACCATCCTGCAGCAAGGGCTCGAACTGGCTCGGGATAATCCTGTCATCCTGCTGCAATTGGGCCACGCCCTCGCTCGACTCCAGGATCGTCCTGCAGCCATCAGGGCCTACGAAGACTTGCTCAGACTCAAACCCGACCACCCCGAAGCCCTCCTGGCTTTGGGAAATCTGTATGCCGAAACTTTGCAATACAGCCCCGCCTTAGCGCGCTACCAACAATTGCTGGCCTTGGAACCCGATAACCTCCCTGCCCTGCTCGCACTGGGAGACCTCTATTACCGCAGCATGCAATTTCATCAGGCCCTGGTCTGCTACCGGCAGGTCTGTTCCCGTCAGCCCGATCTGGTCCCGGCATTGAATCGATTGGGAATGATTTTACAGTTCTTCAATCGAACGGAAGAAGGGATCGAATGCTTCAAGAAAGCAATGGAGTTGGCGCCGGAGGATGTGGGAGGCTACAGCGGATATTTGATGGTCAATCTCTATCTGCCCCATGATCACTGGAGCGCAGGGAACGTGGCAAAACGATTTGGCACCCTGGCAACCCAAACGGTCGGAACGATTCAGCCACCCCGGATTGGTTCGTATGCACCAAATCCTCTGCGCATCGGATTCGTTTCCGCAGATTTACGCAGCCATCCCGTGGGCTATTTTTTGGAGTCGGTGTTATCCCACATGGATAACAACCGCTTCACGCTGATCGCCTACCCAACGGTGAACAAGCGCGATGCAATGACCGACCGACTGAGGGGGCTATTTTCCCACTGGCATCCCATTGGATTGCTCAAGGATGAGCAGGCTTGTGGGCGCATTCGTCAGGATGGGGTCCACATCCTCCTGGACCTGTCTGGGCATACCGATAATCATCGCCTGCCTTTATTTGCCTGGCGTCCGGCGCCGGTTCAGGTTACCTGGCTGGGGTATTCGGGAACCACAGGAGTACCCCAGATGGACTATATTCTGGGAGACCCCTGGGTGACGCCACTGGCCGAAGCCGCGCAGTATACCGAAAAGATCTGGCAATTACCGGAGTCCTATTTATGCTTTGATACCCGTCATGCGGCATTGCCCATCAGTCCACTACCGGCTCTGAGCAACGGCTATTTAACCTTTGGCAGCCTCAACAACATCCCCAAAATGAACGATACAGTCGTCACCCTCTGGGCCAGGATCCTGCACGCCTTGCCAACGGCCAGGCTGTATCTCAAAACCAAAGCGCTCAGTGATGCATCCATCATGGAACTGACCCGTCAGCGCTTTGCGGCTCACGGAATAGCCCCCGAGCGCTTGATCCTGGAAGGTTTCAAATTGCCCCGAAGCCATCATCTATCAGCCTACCATCAGATCGATATCGCCCTTGACCCCTTTCCCTACAACGGCACCACAACCACTGTGGAAGCCCTGTGGATGGGCGTGCCGGTTCTCAGCATGAAAGGCCAGCGTTTCATCTCCCATGTGGGGGAATCCATCCTGACCAACTCCGGATTGAGCGACTGGATTGCCACGGACCCCGACGATTACCTGCACAGGGCCGTGAGATTTGCATCAGATCCCACGGCGCTTTCCAGGTTACGGGAGCAGTTGCGCGACAAGCTTCGGCACACCCCCGTATTTGATGCGCCACGTTTTGCACTTCATTTTCAACAGGCCCTGGAACAGATGTGGCGTGCCTGCATGTCCTGCGGCGAGCCATTGTGCTAGCATCCCCACCATGCGCGCTATTCATCATCTAAAATCCGTTCACGCCATTTTGCTGGTCACGATGCTGTTCCAGGCATTCTTGATGACCGGTCTGTTCGTGCCATCGGGCTCCTTGGATAACGCCCATCACCGGATTCAGATCTGCGCGGTGTCTGGTCTCAAGTGGATCGACGTCGACCCTTCAGATCACCCCGCCGGAACAGGCGATCCTGTCGCACCACATCAAACACATTGCGCACTGTGCAGTATTCTGGCAATGGATCTCCCGGGAACCATTGTCAATCCGGTCATTCCTCTGCCTGAAGCACCCTTTTTAGTCCTCTCGCGAAGTGATGAGGCCCCTTGGGATTTCTCCGCGTTTGCCTTACCCCTTTCCAGAGCTCCTCCCACCCCCCCCTCGGCCTGAACCGGATCACCGTCCTTTTCCAGCCAATGCACAGTACCTCTTTGTAGAGTGGGGCAGATTGTCCAGCTTTACAGATTGCGTAGCATTGGTTGCAACCTTTGACGAGAAAATCGCCATGCACCAATTTTCACAGCCACCACAATGGTTGGTCGCTGCCAAGGCCATGATGCTAATCGGCATCCTGCTTGCTCCCACGCTGGCCTCAGCCTGCGCCTGTGGCTGCGGAATCTTTGATGTGGGGTTACCGGGGTTACCCGTCAGCGGCATGAAAGACCAAGTAGGTTTGCAGTATTCCTTCATGAATCAGAACTGGAATCATAGTGGCGCCAGCGGGCAAGTCGCCGCGTTAAATCCGGACAAGCAAATCGGCACCAACTATTACACCATGTACGGCCAGCACATGTTTAACGATGACTGGGGAATCGAGGCCATGATGCCCTACTGGTTGCGCAGTTTCACCACCGATACCAGTGGCACGCCGGGGCAGATCAATCCGGCGCCCACTCCCCAAACCGCTCATGTGAGCAGCTTTTCGGATCTGCGCATCATGGGGATGTATACGGGGTTTTCCAAAGACAAATCCACCGGATTGACCTTTGGCTTGAAACTGCCAACGGGACCCATCAACGCAGCACCACTTCTGGACCGGGATACTGAACCGGGAACAGGCACCACCGATCTGTTACTGGGTGGGTACAGTATGGGAAATCTCAGCGCCAATTGGGGATGGTTTACCCAGGGCACCTGGCGCCACGCGCTCAACCATTATCAAGGCTACAAACCCGGCGATAGTATCAACACCGTTGCGGGAATGGCTTACAACGGCATCGAATCTACCACCAGGATCATTCCCTTGCTCCAGACCAACCTCATGTGGCGCGCACCCGACCAGGGCGGCGGAGATGCTGTAGCAGGCAACAAGGACAGCGGATACTTGAATCTCTACCTGGCCCCCGGTCTGTTAGTGAATCTGAGCCCCCATTGGCAACTCAATTCCTCGGTGTATTTGCCCTTGTATCGCTATGCCAATGGCAACCAACTGGTGCCGCACTGGATGGCCAATACCGGCGTGATGTATCTGTTTTAATCCG
>DAIDKJ010000065.1 GCA_027450105.1 Ferrovum sp. | reverse complement strand
GGCAAAGGGGGCACGAAGGGTCGTGCGCCCGTGGCGATGATGATGCTGCGCGTGGTTAGCGTTTGCCTCGTGCCGTCGGTTGACTTGATTTCCACGGTCCACGGATCGGTGATGCGCGCATGGCCTTGCAGCACTTCCACACCCAGGCTGGTATATCGCTTTACACTGTCATGGGGTGCAACGGTTTGGATCACCGCATGTACCCGCGCCATCACCTGACGAAAACTGACATCAGGGGTCACCGATTGGAGCCCATAGGGTTCGCCATGGCGCATCTGATGGACCAGCTTGGCACTCCTGATCAGCGCCTTGCTCGGCACGCAGCCATAGTTGAGGCAGTCGCCGCCCATCTGATGGGCTTCGACGAGCGTCACTTTGGCCTTGACCGCTGCGGCAATGTACGCGGACACCAGTCCCGCCGCACCACCACCAATGACGATGAGATTCCGGTCGAACTTGGCGGGACGTTTCCATTTGGCATAGACCCGACGACGTTGTAGCCCCGAGATGATTTTCTTTGAAGCCAGGGGGAAAACCCCTAACAGGGCAAAAGAAATCAGCACTCCGGGCGTGAGAATGGCGGACAGACCATGCAACTGCGCCAACTGAGCGCCCGCGTTCACAAACACCAACGTGCCTGCCAACATCCCCACTTGGCTCACCCAATAAAAAGTACGGGTACGCATGGTGGTCAGCCCCATCAGCAGGTTGATGAGAAAGAATGGAAATACCGGAACCAGGCGCAGAGCAAACAAATAGGATGCGCCGTCCCGGGAAATCCCGTCGTTGACCGCCTTCAGCTGGTTGCCAAAACGCTGCCGGACCACGTCACGCAGCACAAAACGGGAAGCAAGAAACGCCAGCGTTGCGCCGATGCTGGACGCAAAGGACACCAACAATGTCCCTGGGACCAGTCCGAATAATGCCCCCATGGCCAGGGTCATCACCACAGCACCCGGCAAGGACAGTGCGGCCGCAATGACATACAGCACAAAACCGGCTGACAGCACCAGCCAGGGTGATTGCGCCTTGAGCGCGAGGAAATCCTGTTGGTTATGCTGGAGGGATTCCAGGGTTAGATAACGCTCCAGATCGAATGCCAAGAAGGCGCAGATCAACGCAACGATCAACGCCACGAGCAGCAGGCGCTTCATGCTATCCGGCATCCTGGTTCAAGGCACCCCCACAACTACTGCCCTGCCCGGCTGTGCAGCCATAGCAGTGCTCTGCCACTTGAATGGGATGTCCCTGCAAATCCTGGTGCAATAGATCGCGCAAATGTGGGCGTCCCGCCCCCATGAGGGGTAACCCCAGTTGCTGGTTGAAATCGCAGTCATACAAAAAACCCTGCCAATCCACACTCACCAGGTTGCGGCACATGACCGTATCAAGATTCGCCACTGCAAAATTGTCTTGCAGCAGTTGCACGTAGTCGTTGAACTGTCCCTTGGAAATCAGCATGGAGCCGAAGCGCTGAATGGGCATATTGGCGATGGTGAAGAGCTGATTGAACGTAATGCCGAAGTGCGCGGACAGCTCACGCCGATAAGCGGCCTGCAACGCCGCCTGGTTTGGCGGCAGCGTAGCTGCCTGGGGGTTGTAGACCAGGTTCAGGATCAAGCCACTGCCGGGCTTGCCATAACCCAGCGCATTGAGCCTTTGCAACGCCTTAATGCTCAAATCGAAGGTGCCCTTGCCACGCTGCTGATCCACATTTTCCATGGAATAGCAGGGCAGCGAAGCCATGATCTCCACCTGATGGGCAGCCAGAAATTGGGCCAGATCCTGTTGCCCCGGCTCGAACAGGATCGTGAGATTGCAGCGATCGATGACGCGAACGTTTAATTGTCGCGCCACTGTGACCAGATCACGAAAGCCAGTATGCAACTCTGGTGCGCCCCCGGTAAGGTCCAAGGTGGTCCACTTGCCCTGAGCCAGCACCTGTGGAATCAGCGCCAGCGTGGCGGCATCCATCCTCTCAGTACGCTTGGGGCCTGCATTCACATGGCAATGCACACAGGACTGGTTGCAGGTGTAGCCCAGATTGACTTGCAGGATTTCCAACTGGCGCCTGGTCAGGCCTGGAAATCCGGTGTGTTGCAGCAGCGGTAAGGTGGCGTGCATTGTTGCTCCGTTGTCAAGAAGAATGCCAGTCAGCGCAAAATCGTTTGTATACCTGCAAGGGGGGATTGGATGGAAATGGGCTACCTTTTCTCCTGCTCGTTTTTTCCTTGCACATAGGCGCGGGTCACCATTCTGATCGCCCCCATCTGTTCATCGAAGTGGCGACAGCCACTACACATCATCTTGTGAAGTTTCAAGGACATCTGCTCCACGAGGGAAAGCGCTCGCTCCTGAGACTGTGACATCAAACGCGTTGCATCATGGCAATTCAACATGTCATCCTCCTTTCAAATACCATTTATTTTCCAGGCACTCCCGCAAGCGCAAACGCGAACGATGCAGCAAGACATGCAGATTGCTGGTGGTTAAACCCACTGCGGCACAGATTTCGTCCGCATCCAGTTCGATGAACTCACGCATCATGAATACGCGCGCCTGTCTGGGCGGCAATCCCTCCAGGCACGCCTCAAAGACCAGCCAGAACTGTCCCTGATGCATGGACTTCTCCGGATTACCCCAAGGTGCCGGACGCTCATCCGGTTGCCAAAACCCTTGACGATCGAATAACTCTGACCAATCTTCATCCTCATCTTCCTCACGCAGCAAGCTGCTGGCATTTACCGTCCGCTGCTTCTGGCGTAACGTATCGGCAATTTTGTTTTTCAGGATCGCAAATATCCAGGTCTTGAGCGCCGCACGCCCGCTAAATGAGGTCGCATTCTTCAAGGCCCCAATCATTGCTTCCTGCACCGCATCTTCGGCCAGATGAATGTCCCCCAGCTGCAAGGTTGCAAAAGCGAGCAATTGCCGGCGGATGGCCTCCAGAAACTCCGCATCAGCCAGCAGATGAACGACGTTGCCAGTGATTTCCTGGTGGTTTGGTTTGGTGGTCATGGCTGCCTCTGCGCTCACTGCATTCCGCGCAGCACGGCCGCCTGCCACGCCATCGGGTACTGGTGCCCATGTTCAGTCATGGTGGACTGCGCCCACGCCGTGCTTTTTCATAAAACGGCGATCGATCCAGTTTTTCCAGAGCCAAACCCAGTGGCCTTGAGCGCTCCATGCCCCCCAGGAAGCAATGGCCTGCTTGGGTCCTGTGGCCAGCAAATACAGGGAGCGGCTACGCGGTTGATACGGTATCAGCACCCTTCCCTGGATGCTGGCCAGCAGGTTATGGGCCAGCACCGGTCCGGCAAACACGGCTTGAACGCCAGAGCGTGCCAGGCGGAGGTCGGTGCGCGAGCACACATCTCCAGCCGCAAAGATTGTGGCATGAGACACGCTGCGATGAGTGGCATCCACGAGAAGGTAACCCTGCTCATCCAGTGCAAGCCCAGAGTCCCGAAGCCACGCTGGAGCCCGAGAGCCCGTGGCAGCGAGAATACAATCCGCAGGCAGAAATTGGCCATTGGACAGCATCACTCCCCCTGCAGTACCCGCCGCACGCCCTTGAACCAGGGTAATACCACGCTGCCCCAAGAGTGCTTTGGCCCGCCGTTGTACGCCGCTGGAGTGCCCGGGCAACAGGCCGTCCGGCGCAAAAACCAGCGTAATGCATGGCTTAGTACCAAACCCCGCGCAGGCCTGCTGGGCGGCAAAAGCCAATTCCACGCCAGCCGCCCCGCCGCCCACCACCACCAATTGGTAATCGTTCTTTTGGGCCGCTGCGGCAAGAATGGTTGGCCAACGTCGTACAAACTCCCCCAGCGGCTTGATGGGCAGAAGACGCTCCCGGGCAGCTTCCAGCCAGGAAAGGTCGGATTCCCCACCCGTATCGAGGGATAAAAGGTCATAGGTCAGGGGCGTTCCATTCCCAAGAAATACCGTGCGCCCACTGGCCTCCAAGCCGACAACCTGCTCTGTCAGCAGTGTTGCGCCGGCCGCCTTGGCCAAGGGCCGCAAATCGATCTGGCAGTCCGACAGACTGTAATGTCCCGCCATCCAGCCTGGCAACATGCCCGAATAGGTCTGATAGGGGCCAGGCGTGACCAATACCACGTCCAGGTCCGGAGGTTGGGCTGCCAGGGCACGCAGGACGCTCAACTGTGCATGCCCTCCGCCTGCCAGGAGAAGCCGAGGCTTCGCAGTCGTTGTCAGCGGAACTGCCATGGATTGGTGTTGGCCGCAGGCGAACCCTGTTGTGGTATCGCCCGGTAAAATACATGGGCTAAGGTGTCAGGTTGATCCATGAAAACTCCGCTCAGGTCCCCTTGTTCGGGAAACGGGTTTCTTTCTATATGAAAGGGGCATTTGGCATGTAGCTCGGTTTGCTCATAAGGGCTCTCTCCACAAGTGCTCTGAAGGCTCATAGTCGCAACAGGTGGGCTGATTCTTACACTAAATTGGACTTGCCGCCATGGTTCTCACCCACCGGAACGTTGCAGTTCATTGATCGTTTGCAGCGTTTTGACCGCACATCAGGATAGCGATGTTCTTCGCGTGTGCATCCGGATTACCGATCAAATCGTTGAAGGCGATCCACTGGACCATGTTTTCCTATTCATTTCCTTTTGGTTGAATGGATGTTGCGATCAATAACAAGCGACAAGCAACTTTTGTCGCGTGGTGAACGCAGCAGCGAATAGACTGCTGGAATGATGAACATGGAAAGCAAGGGGGCCGACAACATGCCTCCTACCATAGGAGCAGCGATTCGACTCATGATTTCTGAACCTGTTCCACTACCCCACAAGATGGGCATGAGACCAGCAAGAATCACTGCCACTGTCATGGCTTTGGGGCGCACTCTCAGAACCGCGCCCTCTCGTATGGCCTCCTGGAGCAGATCACGGGTCAACGGCGCACCACGGGCAAGCCGGGCTTCCAGAGCCTGGCGCAGATAGATCAGCATGACTACGCCAAATTCTGCAGAGACACCGGCCAGGGCGATGAATCCTACACCCGTTGCAATGGATACATTGTAATGAAACCAATACAGTAGCCAGATACCGCCGGTCAGGGCAAACGGCAATGTGCCCATGATGAGGAGCGCTTCATCCACGCGCTGAAATGTCCCATAGAGCAGCACGAAAATGATCAGAAACGTGACCGGAACCACCATTTTTAGTCGCTCATTGGCGCGTTCCATGTACTCGAACTGTCCGGAATAAGCCACGCTCACACCGGGAGATAGACGCACTTCATGGGATATGGCCTGCCGCAAGTCCTGCACCACAGAGGCCAAATCGCGATCGCGCACATCCACATACACCCAACTGGCAAGCCGTGCATTCTCACTTCTCAGCATGGGCGGGCCTGCGTCGTAACGCAGTTCTGCCACAGTTCCCAACGTAATCCTTTGCCCGTTTGGAGTGAGGATCGGTAGCTGGGAGAGCGCCTGCAACGTGTCCCGCTCATCCCGAGGGTAGCGCACGCTGATGGGATATCTTGCCGTTCCTTCCACTGTTTCCCCTACGGTCTCACCTCCAATCAAGGAGGTCACCACTGACTGTACATCGTTGATATTAAGTCCGTAGCGCGCTGCCGCTGCACGATGAATATCCACTGTGATATAGCGACCTGCTTCCAGCCGTTCGGCAAATGCGGAAGAAACCCCACGCACCGATTTGGCCACCCGTTCCACTTCCATGGCGATCCGTTCGATGGTGGCAAGGTCGGTCCCGGAAACCTTCACTCCGATAGGGCTTTTGATGCCGGTCGCGAGCATGTCGATGCGGTTTCTGATGGGTGGCACCCAGAGATTTGAAAGACCCGGAACGCGTACCACCTGGTCTAGTTCTGCCACCAGTTTCTCTGGTGTCATTCCGGGCCGCCATTGTTTGCGTGGCTTGAACTGAATCGTGGTTTCAAACATTTCCAACGGGGCGGGATCAGTCGCTGTTTCTGCCCGGCCTGCCTTGCCAAATACGCGCGCCACTTCGGGGACGGTTTTGATGAGGCGATCGGTTTGCTGGAGCAGTTCGCCCGCCTTTGCGGCAGAAAGACCAGGCAGTGCCGAAGGCATGTATAGCAGGTCGCCTTCGTCCAGAGGTGGCAGGAATTCGCCCCCCAGATGCACCAAAGGCCATAAGGTGGTCACAAATACTGCCAGGGCCACGAGCAGGGTTTTGACCGGATGTCGCAACACGACTTCCAGGAGCGGACGGTAGCCCGAGATCAGCCATTTGTTGAGCGGGTTGGCTTGCTCGCCGGGGATGGTTCCACGAATCCAGTAACCCATCAGGATGGGAACCAGCGTCACTGCCAGCACGGCGGCCCCTGCCATGGCATAGCTTTTGGTGAACGCGAGCGGCGCAAACAGTCGACCCTCCTGGGCTTCGAGCGTAAACACTGGTAGAAACGACAGGGTGATGATGAGCAAGCTGAAAAATAATGCCGGCCCCACTTCTACTGCCGCATCGGTCACCACCGCCCAGCGTTCCTCTCCTTCCAGGGACAAGCCGGGATGCTGTTGATGCCAGGCCTCGATTTTTTTGTGGGCATTCTCGATCATGACCACTGCCGCATCCACCATGGCCCCAACCGCGATGGCAATGCCCCCCAGAGACATGATGTTGGCATTGATTCCTTGATAGCGCATCAGGATGAAGGCGGCAAGAACTCCCAGGGGCAGCGAGATGATGGCCACCAAGGCTGATCGCAGATGCCACAGGAATAACCCGCAGACTGCCGCCACCACAATAAACTCCTCCATCAATTTGTGGTTGAGGTTTTCCACCGCGCGATCGATGAGCTGGCTGCGATCATACGTGGTCACAATCTCAACACCTGAAGGCAGGCTTTTGCCAAGGGCTTCGAGTTTTGCTTTTACTGCAGCGATCGTCTCACGGGCATTCTTGCCGGAGCGCATTATGACCACGCCACCGGCCACTTCGCCTTGTCCATCGAGTTCGGCAATACCGCGCCGCATCTCCGGACCCATCTGCACCCGGGCCACATCCCCCAGACGCACCGGAATGCCCGCCCTGGGCAAGGCCACCGGAATATTGCGAAAGTCATCCAGGTTTTTGAGATATCCGGTGGCCCGCACCATGTATTCCGCTTCGCCCTGTTCCACC
>DAIDKJ010000064.1 GCA_027450105.1 Ferrovum sp. | reverse complement strand
GGAGGCGGTGAGATTCGAACTCACGAACGGTTGCCCGTTGCCGGTTTTCAAGACCGGTGCAATCGACCACTCTGCCACACCTCCGAACTGACCGGGCATTCTACCCCAACTTGCAACTTTTCGGGGCATCACGTAGTCTTAGCAGTGTATCCGGTTACTCGTGTAACCTTTTTTATCAGATTACTCTAAGGAGTCTGCATCCATGCAACGAGATTTCAACACCTTTTCCCAGACAGGACAACTGGACACGCTGCAGCACCGCGTGTTACGTAACACCTACTGGCTGTTGGGACTCTCTCTCATTCCCACAGCTGTGGGTGCACTGGTGGGTATCAACATGAGCTTTGGTTTCATGGCCGCCAGTCCCATGCTTTCCAGCCTGTTGTTTTTGGGCATGATCTATGGTCTGTTCTATGCCATCGAGTCCAACAAATACAGCACCACCGGGGTGTACCTGCTGCTCCTGCTCACGTTCATTCTGGGGGTGATGCTTGGGCCCTTGCTGCAGTTTACTTTGGCCTTCCGCAACGGAGCACAACTCATCTCCCTGGCCACCGGCGGCACGGCTGTGGTCTTCTTTAGCCTGGCAGGTATCGCCAGCAATACCAAGCGTAACTTTAGCGGTATGGCCAACTTCCTGATGGTTGGGTCCATCGTGTTGATGGTGGCGGTGGTCGCGCAAATCTTTCTGCAACTGCCCCTGTTTCAACTGGTGTTGTGCGCGGGATTCATGCTCTTTTCTTCCCTCATGATCCTGTTCAACGTCAGCCAGATCGTGCACGGCGGCGAAACCAATTACATTACGGCCACCTTGAGCCTGTACATGAATATCTACAACATTTTCATCAGCCTGCTCCAGTTGTTGGGCGCTTTTGGGGGGGACCGTCGCTAACCGGGACGATCTCTGGCCACCACGAGACCGCGTCTATTTTAGACGCGGTTTTTTTTGCCCAAACCCCTGCGCCAGCTCCAACCTTATCCCCGTTTTTCGAAGAGAGCGACTGACTCCACATGCGCCGTGTGAGGAAACATGTTGACCACACCTGCAGCCTTCAGTGCATAACCCTGCTGATGCACCAAAATACCCGCGTCACGGGCCAAGGTGGCAGGATTGCAGGACACATAGACGATGCGTCCGGGTAAAAAACCCTCACCCATATGTTTGACCACCTCCACAGCACCATCCCGAGGAGGGTCGATCAGCAATTTATCCACGGGCCCCAAAGCCGCCAGAGAGCGCATGTCCGCCTCGAACAAGTTAGCCATTGCAAACCGGGTGTTCTCTGCAAGCCCATTGCACGCTGCGTTGTGCTGGGCACGGGCCACCAGGGCCGCACTCCCCTCTACCCCCAACACCTTAGCTCCGCTGCGCGCAAGCGCCAGAGTAAAGTTTCCCAAACCACAAAACAGATCCACTACCCGCTCGCCAGGTCGAGGATCCAGCATGCGAACCACCCGGCCCACCAATACCCGATTGACCGCAGCGTTGACCTGGGTGAATTCGGTGGGTCCAAAGGGGATGATTACACCGAAATCGGGCAAACTGTAGCCCAAGGATGGTGCCCGCACGGGGTGAAAAGGGCGCGCCGATTCCGGGCCTTTGGTTTGCAGCCATAGCTGTATCTGGTAACGCTCGGCAAAGTCGCGCAATAGCGCCGCATCTGCCTCAGAAGGTGGCTCCAGCACCCGCAACACCAAAACGTCCAGGCTCTCGCCACAAGCCACCTCCACCTGCGGCAGTCGTTCGCGAATACTCAAGGCCATGATCAGCGTACGCAGGGGATCGATCAGCGCTGAAATTTTGGGGGGTAACACAGCGCATTGATGCATGTCCGCCACGAAACTGGAGCGTTTTTCGTGAAAACCCACCAATACCCCCCCTTTTTTTTGTACCCAACGCACAGAAAGCCGGGCACGTTGGCGGTAACCCCAGGTGGGCCCTTGCAGGGCAGGAAGCAATAATTGAGGCCGTACACGCCCGATGCGACCCAGGTTGTCTTCCAGAATCCGCTGTTTGAAGGCCAGTTGTGCCGTCGCATCAGCATGCTGCATGTTGCAGCCCCCACAGACGCCAAAATGGGGGCAACGCGGGAGCACTCGACAGGGACCAGGGTGCAAAACCCCCACTAACTCGGCATGATCAAACTGGGTTTTGCGTCGCACCACACGGGCCCGAACGACTTCTCCGGGCAAGGCCCCTTCCACAAAGATGACTTTGCCTTCATGCCGTGCCACACCCTGAGCCTCGTGGTCCAGGGCTTCGATGGAAAGGGTTAATTCGGTTGGGGCAAACGGGTGCTGAATGGGCTTCGTCAGGCTTGAACTCAACGGCGTCACCTCAGGGGTTCAGGTCCAGGAAGTGCGGTTGCGGGCAGCCGCTGCGTCGGTCTTCGAGGTAATAACGCAGGCTATGCTGCACCGTTCGAAAAGCCAGTTCATCCCAAGGAATATCCGCTTCGTCAAAGAGCCGCACCTCGCTGCTTTCCAGGGTTGGGCCATGCTCTGCTTGCAGCATGCGCCCACCATAGGTCAAGTGCACCTGGTTGATATGTGGAATACTGATCAGGGCCACCAGACCCAGAACTTCCACCGCAGCCCGGGACTCCTCCAGCGTTTCCCGAGCCGCGCCCTGACGGGTGGTTTCACCATTTTCCATGAAACCAGCGGGCATGGTCCAATACCCCAAGCGTGGCTCGATGGCACGACGGCATAGCAGAATGCGCCCCTCCCATTCCGCCACGCAACCCACCACCAGCTTTGGATTGCTGTAATGAATGGCTTCGCAGACTGTGCAGACGTGACGCAAACAATGATCTCCTGCAGGAATTTCGCAGCGTACCGGAGCACCACAATCAGGACAGAACTTCATACGCAGAAACCTTCCTCAAAGATCCAACTGGATGGAAACCCTGATTTTAAACCATGCGCCAGTTTTTGCAGGGGATTCCACCAGTCCTTCAGTCCCAAAACCGCATTGGATCGGCATCCGCCCCATCGCTCCTCGCAACAACCGAAGGAAATGGCGCTTCCCCCCTTGAAATTTCATCCTTTGCCCCCATGTGCTGTAGCGCTTGATCCTTTTTATTTTTACTCTCAACCCTACTGATAGCTTCATATTGACTGCCATGAGCCAAATTGAATCCATGCAATTTCAAACCGAAGTGAAACAGCTGCTACAGCTGATGATTCACTCGCTGTACAGCAACAAGGAAATCTTCCTGCGGGAGCTCATTTCCAATGCCTCGGATGCGTGCGACAAACTGCGCTTCGAATCTCTTCAAAACAATGCCCTGCTGGAGTCAGACCCCGAACTCAAGGTACGCATCGTCCTGGACAAGGAGGCTCGCACCATTACCCTGCGCGATAACGGCATCGGCATGTCCCGTGATGAAGTCATTGCCAATATTGGAACCATTGCCAAGTCCGGCACTCGGGAATTCCTGAATCAACTCTCTGGCGACCAGGCCAAGGATTCTGCCCTGATTGGTCAATTTGGCGTGGGATTTTATTCCTCCTTCATTGTGGCCGATCGGGTTACCCTGACCACCCGACGTGCCGGCCTGCCCGCATCCGAGGGAGTACGTTGGGAATCCAGCGGTGATGGCAGCTTTACTCTGGAAACGCTGGAAGTGCCCGACCGTGGCACAACCGTTACCTTGCACCTGAAAGAGGAAGAGGCTGATTTTGCGGATGCCTGGCGGATCAAATCCGTCGTGCGGCGTTATTCCGACCATATCCAACTGCCGATTGTCATGCTCAAGGAAGCCCAGGAGGACAAACCGGCTGAAGACGAAACCCTCAACCAGGCCAACGCCTTGTGGGCACGCCCCAAAAACGAGATCACCGAAGAGCAGTACCAGGAATTTTACAAGCATGTGGGTCATGACTTCGAGCCCCCCCTGGCGTGGAGCCATGCCCGGGTAGAGGGCAAACAGGAATATACCGAACTATTGTACATTCCTTCCCATGCCCCCTTCGACTTATGGGATCGCGAACCACGGCATGGCATCAAGCTGTATGTGCGCCGGGTCTTCATCATGGAAGATGCCAAAAAGCTTCTTCCCCAATATCTGCGCTTTGTGCGCGGAGTCATCGATTCTGCCGACCTGCCCTTGAATGTATCGCGGGAAATTTTGCAGGAATCCCGGGACATCGATGCCATTCGCGCGGGTTGCACCAAAAAAATCCTGGGGCTTCTGGAAGAGTTGGCCAGCAATCAACCGGAAAAATACCAAACCTTTTGGAAGGAGTTTGGGCGCGCCTTCAAGGAAGGTGCCGGCGAAGAGTTTTCGAATCGTGAAAAATGGGCTGGATTGCTACGCTTTTCTAGCACCCACACGGACCAGGATGATCAAGCGGTCTCCTTCAAGGACTATATTGCCCGCATGAAGGAGGGTCAGGAAGCCCTCTACTACGTGACCGCAGACACCTTCGCTGCTGCCAAAAACAGCCCACACCTGGAAATCTTCCGTTCCCGTGGCATCGAAGTGCTGCTGCTGAGCGACCGTGTGGACGAGTGGGTGGTTTCACACCTGGACGAATTCGACGGCAAAAAGCTTCAGTCCGTCACCAAAGGTGATCTGGATTTGAGCAAACTGGGCGCGGACGCACCAAAAATCGAGACCCCCGACTCCGAAACCCTCAAACCCTTGCTGGAGGCCATGAAATCCGCCTTGGGTGACAAAGTGAAAGACGTTCGGGTCAGCCACCGACTCACCGAGTCTCCGGCCTGCCTGGTGGTGGAAGAAGGGGCCCTATCCGGGAATATGGAGCGCCTACTCAAAGCGGCCGGGCAACAGGTGCCCCATTCCAAACCCATTTTGGAGATCAACCCAAGCCATCGGCTGATCGTCCGTTTGAAGTTGGAAACCGACAATACCCGGGTGAATGAATGGAGCGCTTTGCTCTTTGAACAGTCCCTGCTGGCAGAGGGCGGACAACTGGAAGATCCGGCCAGTTTTGTAAAACGTCTGAATCAACTCATGCTGCAGTAGCCGCAGCCCCCGGCACACTCCTCTGCGCCTATGCGAGGTAACGTTACTCTCCACAGGGGTTGCGCGTGTGCCGGGGCCTCTCGAAAGGCGGGCATTGAGGCTGCTACCAATACTCTGAGCGCAACCGCTATGAACGAAAGGATTTCCACCAGAGTAATCCCGCAACGGTCTTGGCATCATTGATGCGCCCTTGCTCGATCCATTCATAGGCCTGCTTAAGCGGAACGGCCAGGGTCTCCAAAAACTCTTCGGGATCTCGTCGGTGCTGCGTAAAGCTCAGATCCTGGGCGGCATAAAAGATGATCTTTTCAGTGGAATACGCGATGCACAGATGCAAGGTGGCCAATTCACGCCACTGGGAAGCCACGAAGCCGGTTTCCTCCTGAAGCTCTCGCTGGGCCGCCTCGAGCGGCGGTTCATCCCGTTCCAACTTGCCTGCGGGAATTTCATAATAATGGGCATGGTTGGGATAACGAAACTGATACTCCAGAAGTACCGTGTGTTCATCCAGAAAAGGCAGCACGGCCACGGCACCATTGTGAATGATGTATTCCCGTTGGGCCTGGGCTCCGTTGGGCAGGCGCACCTGATCCTCACGCACATCCAGCAAGCAGCCTTTGAACACCTGACGGGATTGCAGCGGATGTTCCGTCAAATCCGGGGCTTGAAAATCACTGCAGGGAGTAACGCTCACAGAATTTCCTTTGAGAGGCCAGTTGTTGGGTTGGAGAAGCTCTCCAGGGAAGTTCAGTGCCCCCCTTTTTCCAGCCGACGCGCTCCTTCAAGTCAGCTGGAGGCGCCTTCTCGTTACCCGTGAAAGGAATGGGTGATAGAGATAGTGCACAGATCAAACAGGGGTTGGGGCAAGATACCCAAAAGCAGGATCGCCATCGCATTAAGCCCCATCAGGATTCGATGATCGGTTTCGGCCACCAGCGGTTCCGTGTGCAACGGCTCATCCATATACATGAGTTTGATCACGCGCAAATAATAGAAGGCGCCAACCAGCGACATCAACACTGCATAGACCACCAGCCAGGTCATCCCCGCGTCCAGAACCGCACTGAGCACTGCCAGTTTGGCAAAAAAGCCCACTGATACCGGCACACCTGCCATGGAGATCATGATGAGCAGCATCATAAAGGCCGACCAAGGACTACGCTTGTTCAGCCCTTTCAGATCCTCCAGTTGATCGGCTTCAAATCCCTCCCGAGACAGCAGAAGAATCAGTCCAAAGGCGCCCAGGCTCATGAGCACATAAGCCACCACATAGAACATGGCCGCCGCAAACCCACCCACCGACCCGGAGAGAATACCCAGCAACAAGAAACCCATGTGCGAGATGGTGGAATAGGCCAGCATTCTCTTGATGTTGGTTTGGGCGATGGCCGTGACGTTACCCACCAGCATGGAGAGCATGGCCACGATAACCAACATGGACTGCCAATCGGCCACCATGGGGCTGAGAGCCCCGCCCAACATGCGCATGAAGAAGGCAAAAGCAGCCACCTTGGGTGCCGTACTCACAAACAGAGTCACCGCAGTGGGGGCCCCTTCGTACACATCCGGAACCCACATGTGAAACGGAACCACCCCCAGCTTGAAAGCCAGACCCGCCACCACAAATACCAGACCAAACACCAGAATGGCCGGGTCCGCGGCGCCACTGGAGATGGCATTGGCCACCAGCCCCAGGTTTAGCGAGCCCGTGGCTCCATACAGCATGGACATCCCGTAAAGCAGCAATCCGGAAGCCAAAGCTGCCAATACAAAGTACTTCATGGCCGCCTCGGTGGCGCGCGCGGAGTCGCGCTGCAGGGCAATCAGGGCACAGAGCGAGAGAGATAACAATTCCAGCCCCAGATAGAGCGTCAGAAAATGGTTGGCCGAAATCATGACCATGATGCCCAACAAGGCAAACAGAATCAGGGCATAGAATTCCCCGCGATACAGCCCGCGCTGCTGGTTATAGGTGCGAGAATAGGCCAGCGTGAGCGCCACGGCCACCACCCCCACCAACTTGAGGGTGCGTGCCATGGGGTCATCGATGAACATTCCATTGAACGTGGTCAGTACCGAGCCGGTTGCTCCCAGCACCAGAAAACCCGCGGTAGCCAATAAGGCCAATTGAGTATAGGCATAGGTGAGAAAGCGGCTGGTTTCAGCCACGAACAAGTCGAACAGCAAGATGGCACCCAGTGCCACCAGCAGGAAAATTTCAGGGT
>DAIDKJ010000063.1 GCA_027450105.1 Ferrovum sp. | reverse complement strand
GGAGCGCGCAATGATCTTGGTCACCCACTACCAGCGCCTGCTGGATTACATCAAACCCGACTATGTCCATGTCTTGGCGGGAGGGCGCATCGTGCGCTCCGGAGGCCCGGAATTGGCTCTGGAACTGGAAAAACAGGGATATTCCTGGATTGAACGGGAAGACCAGGAAGCAAACGAGGGTCGGGGTCATGCAACTCATGAGTGATATCGTCGCCCATTATCAGTCGCAGTTCGCACAGCATCGACATGCCTGGCCTTGGAGTGGTGATCACGCGTGGCAAGCCTGGCGAGAAGCCGCGTGGAACGAGTTTGTTGTACAGGGTTTTCCCTCACAGCGACAGGAAGAATGGAAGTACACCAATCTGACCGCTCTGGAGAAATTGCACTTTTCCTGCGAGCCTTGTGTTCCTGATCCATCGATCTGGGACCGGATCGCTCCACGGATTTTGCTCCCAATGGCGCAGCGCATCGTTCTGGTGGATGGGGTATTCGTGCCCCAGCTGTCACGATTGCAAGGGTTACCTTCCGGTGTGAAGGTGGAGCCCATATCGGTAGGGGCCCAGAGTCAAGGTGTTTACTTGCGGGATCTGCTACAACAGGCACGCCAGACGACTGCGTTTGGTGCACTGAATGCGGCACTGGTGTCAGAGGGTGTCTGGATTTCCCTGGAACCCGATGCCGCAATGCACGAGCCCTTGCTGGTTCTGCATGTTACAACCGTGGCCCACCGGGCTACGCATGGGGTGAATATCATCGAATTGGCCGAGCGCTCCAAATTGACGGTAGTGGAACAGTCGATTGGTTTGACAGATCAGCCTTACCTGGTGAATCTGGTGTCCCGGTTTTCCTTGGGAGAGTCAGCGCGGCTGGAACATGTCAAACTGCAGCAGGAAGGGGAGCGCTCCTATCATATCGCTCTGACCCAGGCCAGCCAACAGCGTTCCAGCCAGCTCTATTCCCATACCTTTGCCCTGCAGGGAAATCTGGGACGCAATGATCTGCAGGTTTCTTTGCAAGCACCCGGAGCCTTTGTGGGAATGAAGGGGCTGTATCGGGTGGGGGGCAAACAGTTGCAGGACATCCATACCAGCATCCGTCATGAAAGCCCTGACTGCGGCAGTGACGAGTCCTTCAAGGGCATTCTTGCCGACTCGGGACGGGCTGTCTTCAATGGCAAGATCTATGTAGCACCCCAGGCCCAGCGCACTGTGTCGCAGCAGTCCAATAGCAACTTGCTGCTTTCGGACCAGGCAGAAGTGGACACAAAACCCCAACTTGAAATTTTTGCCGACGATGTGAAATGTGCTCATGGAGCCACAGTGGGACAACTGGATGCAGAACAGTGGTTTTATTTGCGTTCACGGGGAATTGAAGCCGCATTGGCCCGTACCCTGCTGATCGAGGCTTTTGCGTTGGATATTGTGGCTTCTGTCCCTTCTCATCCAGTGCGAACGGCCCTGGAGGAACTGCTGCGAGGTCTGATTCATGAATGAGCTTGTTCTGGCGGAGTTGCGCGCTCAATTTCCTATTCTGTCCCGGCAGGTCCATGGCAAGCCATTGGTGTATCTGGACAACGCGGCCACGACGCAAAAGCCGCAAGCGGTGTTGCAGGCCGAATGTCACTATTACGAACAACTCAATGCCAACATTCATCGGGGTGTTCATGCCTTGAGTCAAGAGGCCACCGATGCGTTTGAACAGGCACGAGACAAGATTCAGCGCTTTATTCACGCCGCTCATCGGGAGGAAATCATTTTTACCCGTGGGGCAACCGAGGCTATCAATCTGGTGGCCCACAGTTGGGGACGCTCCCATCTTCAGCCAGGAGACGAAATCCTCCTGACAGAAATGGAACACCATGCCAACATTGTGCCCTGGCAGCTTCTTTGCGAAGCAACGGGAGCGCAATTGAAGGTGGTTCCCATCGATGCCCGAGGCGGATTGGTGGCGGGAGCCCTCCAGAGTTTGCTCACCCACAAGACCAAACTCGTGGGGGTCACCCATGTATCCAATGCACTGGGCACCATCAACCCTGTGGCTGAAATCATTCGTCAGGCCCATGCTGTGGGAGCGCTGGTTTTGGTGGACGGGGCTCAGGCAGTGGCACATCTGGCCGTGGATGTGCAAGCCCTGGATTGCGATTTTTACGTATTTTCATCCCATAAACTCTATGGCCCGACGGGGATTGGGGCGCTGTACGGAAAGCGCTCCCTGCTGCAGGACATGCCACCCTATCAAGGGGGTGGCGACATGATTTCCCAAGTGACCTTTGCCAGGACGACCTACAATCAGTTGCCCTACAAATTTGAAGCGGGCACACCACACATTGCCGGTGCTGTGGGCCTGGGAGCTGCCATCGATTTTGTACAGACGGTGGGACTGGAGCGTATTGCAGCGCATGAGGAACATTTGTTGTCCTACGCCACAGAGCAGGCCCTTCAATTCGAGGGGCTGACACTTATTGGAACCATGCCCGAGAAGGCGGGCATTTTATCCTTCGTTCTCAAGGGGGTGCATCCCCACGATATCGGTACCATTCTGGACAACGAGGGGGTGGCCATTCGTACCGGACACCATTGCGCCATGCCAGTGATGGATCATTATGCCTTGGCGGCCACGGCGCGCGCCTCTTTTGCGCTATACAACACGCTGGAAGAGGTTGACGCATTGTTCCATGCCTTGCGTCGGGTTCAGAAGCTGTTTCTGGGATGAGAGAAAAAAGCGATGAGTGATTTGCGTGATTTGTACCAGGAAGTGATTTTTGACCATAACCGTCATCCGCATAATTTTGGGCCCATGCCCCATGCCAATCGGCAGGCCGATGGTTTCAATCCCTTATGTGGGGACCGCCTCACCTTGCGTTTGCTGGTGGAAAACGGCGTCATCCAGGAAGCCCGCTTCGAAGGCGCAGGTTGTGCCATTTCTACGGCTTCTGCGTCCCTGATGACGGATGCCCTGAAAGGAAAAACCGAAGCTGAAGCCAATCAGTTGTTTACGGGTTTTCATCAGATGGTGATGGGTGAACCTCCCGCAATTGATTTAGGCAAATTAGCGGTATTGGCAGGTGTGCAGGAATTTCCGGCGCGCGTCAAATGTGCCACTTTGGCTTGGCATACGCTGACGGCTGCGCTCAAAAATGAAACCACTGCGGTATCCACGGAGTAATCATGTCTGTTTTTCGTTGGCTGAATAATCCAGAACCCGAGTCACAGCTTGGCTTGACCGAGAGTGCTTCGCCCTCTGAACCGCTGCCACCAGCAGAAGCCACTCAGGAAGCAGCAGCTTCCGGAATAAATTCAACGCCGCTTTCCGAACAGGATGTGCAGGATCTGGAGGAGCGCATCATCGCAGCCCTCAAAACGGTGTATGACCCTGAAATCCCCGTCAATATATATGATTTGGGGTTGATTTACGGTTTGAATCTGGAACCGCAGATTGCCCATGTGGAAATCGAAATGACCCTGACGGCACCCGGTTGCCCGGTGGCACAAACCTTTCCGGGTGAAGTGGAGCGGCGCGTCATGGAAGTACCCGGAGTCAATTCAGCTCACGTGGAACTGGTGTGGGATCCTCCCTGGACGCGCGAGCGGATGACAGAAGCGGCCATGCTGACGCTGGGCATGTTGTAACTCGCAAACAGGCTTACTATTCCTGTAAAAACAGGTTTCAAAATTTATTCTCTTCGGCCACTGCTTTTCCTCTCTGATCAACACAATGGGCTTTTTGTGAGAGGTGGCTGTGGCCTTTTCCTTGGTGTTGACCCGTGCGTTGGTGGGAATGACGGCGGTTCCCGTGCAGGTGGAAGTTCAGTTGGCAAATGGGTTGCCACAATTCAATCTGGTGGGACTACCGGATGCTCAAGTACGTGAAAGCCGTGAGCGAGTACGGGCGGCATTGACGAATTGCGGCTTTCAATTTCCCGCAAGACGGATTACCGTCAATCTGGCTCCTGCCAACTTGCCCAAGCAATCCAACCATTTTGATTTACCCATCGCATTAGGGATTCTGGCGGCCTCCGGACAGATTCCGGAGCGCTCTCTGGAACAACTGGAGTGCGCGGGCGAGTTGGCACTCAGTGGTGAGCTGCGAGCATTTTCCGGCGCCCTCCCCATGGCCATTGCCGCGTCCCAGGCGGGGCGTCCCTTACTCATCTCCCGCGCCTCAGCGGCACAAGCGAGTCTGTGTTCCCAAACGACGATTTTTCCCGCAGAGCATTTGCAACAGGTCTGTACTCATCTGTCGGGAGACGAAAAGATGATTCCGTTTGTTGCTCTCCCCAAAAAAATTTCCAAGAACGCTTATCCCGACCTTAGTGATGTGCGAGGCCAGCAACATGGACGCAGAGCCTTGGAAATTGCCGCTGCGGGTGGGCACCACGTGCTGCTGGCAGGACCTCCCGGGTGCGGTAAAACCATGCTGGCAGAACGCTTGGCAGGAATTGCTCCACCGCTCACCGAGCAGGAAGCGATGGAACTGGCGGCGTTGCAAGCCATTCGTGATGAGGGCGCCTCCCCTCTCGAGCACTGGGGTCAGCGCCCAAGACGCAGCCCCCATCACACTGCCACAGTGGTGGCCATGGCGGGTGGAGGACTCCAGGCGGAACCCGGAGAAATCTCCTTGGCCCATTGCGGTTTTTTACATTTGGACGAGATGCCGGAATTTGATCGGCGAGTTTTAGAAGTTTTGCGTGAGCCCATGGAAACCGGAATGATTACTGTGGCGCGCGCTCAGCGCAGGGTCACCTATCCGGCACGGTTTCAGTTGATAGGAACCATGAACCCTTGCCCTTGTGGTTATCTGGGTCATGTGTGCGGACGCTGTCATTGCACCCCCGAACAGGTGCGGCGGTATAGCGCACGTATTTCTGGGCCATTACTGGATCGCATCGATCTGGTGGTCCGCTTGCCAGCCCTCTCGGCAGGCGAAATGGACACAGCACTTACAGGAGAAAACTCTGCTGGCGTTTACTCTCGTGTCCTGGCAGCCTACCGGATCCAGCAGGCGCGCCAAGGGCAACTCAACAGTCAATTGCGAGGAGAGAATTTATTGCGCCACACTGGCCTGGATGCCCAGGGGCAACAGTTTTTAAATCAGGCGGTACAACATTTTTCCCTATCGGCCCGCGCCAAGCAAAGTTTGTTGCGGGTGGCTCGAACCATTGCGGACCTCCAGCAACACCCTGCAGTGTCCCAAGGGGACATTGCAGAAGCCCTCTCCTTTCGCAGCAAACCAGACTAAGAGCTGCAGGCATCGGTCAAAGAATCTCGTCACCTTCTTCTGGAATCTTCTGGGGGGCTTTCTTGCTCAAAAACATCATCTGCAGTGCAGGGGCAACGACCAAAAGCATGAGGGGTCCCAGTAGCATGCCACCCACCACAACCGTGGCCAAAGGCCGCTGTACCTGACTGCCAATCCCGGTGGAAATAGCGGCAGGTAACAGCCCGATACAGGCGGATAAGGCTGTCATGAGCATGGGACGCATGCGTTGTTCGGCCGCATTGAACATGGCTTCCAGGGGTGGCATTCCTTGCACCACCAGATGGTTGTAGTAGGTAATGACCAGAATTCCATTCATCACCGACACGCCAAACAGGGAGACGAATCCAATGGCCGCAGAAACGGACAGATTAAGACCGGTCGATGCCAATGCGATGATTCCTCCCGCGATGGAAAAGGGAATAGCCGACAAGGCCAGCAAGCTATCCCGAACCGAGCCAAAGAGGGTGTAGAGCAGGATGACGATGATGACCACAGCCACCGGAAGAATCAGTTCCAGACGTTTTTTGGCCAGTTGCATTTCTTCGAACTCGCCCGACCAGATCATGCGATAGCCTTCTGGCAAGAATATCTTTTGCGCGATACGCTGTTGTGCTTCCGTGACCGTACTGCCTAAATCACGTCCGCGAACACTGAACTTCACCGGAATGAAGCGTTGATTTTTTTCGTGATAGATATAACTGGCACCGGTATCAAGAGAGATCGTCGCCACTTCGGCAAGGGGCACAAAAGCCGTCGTTCCACTGGAGGTGGTATACCCTACCTGGATCCTGCGAACCGACTCGATATCCTTGCGGTACTCTGGAGATAGTCGTACGGTGAGCGCGAACTGGCGGTCCGCTTCGTATACCGTGGTGGCCTGCGTTCCACCCAGGGCGGCCTGGACCACGGAATTGACATCTCCGGTATTAAGACCATAGCGAGCGGCTTTCTGGCGGTCTACTTTGACGTTCAGGTTGGGTTGACCTAACACGCGAAAGACGCCCAAATCGGTCACGCCTTGGATCCTGGACATCTCGGTTTGCACCTGGTCGGCCAATTTTTCCAGGGTTTCCAGATCCGGACCCACGATCTTGATGGAGTTTGCCCCTTTGATGCCAGACAATCCTTCTTCCACGTTATCCTGGATGTATTGGGAAAAATTCAGTTCAACACCGGTAAATTCGCGTGAAAACTCCATCTGTAATTGATCGATGAGCTTCTTTTTGGTCATGCCGTGAGACCATTCATCGTAGGGTTTTAATGGGACAAAAAACTCGGCATTATAAAATCCCGCCGCATCACTCCCGTTATCCGGACGTCCATGTTGTGAAACAGCGGTAATGACTTCGGGATGACGAATGATGATTTCGCGCATGCGATCCACCACAGGTGCGCCATCCTCCAGAGAAATGGTCGGTGGCATGGTGGCCCTGATCCATAGGTTGCCTTCTTCCAGGGTAGGCATGAATTCAGAGCCAATATGGGTGAACAAGATCCCGGCCACAAGCAGAAAAACCGAACCGATCAACACGGTTTGGCGAATATGCGCCAGTGCCCAGGCAAGAATGGGACGATATCTGGCACGCAATTTCAGTACCAACCAGGTTTCTTTTTCCTCGATGTGGCGCGGCAGCAGGAAAGAAGAAAGCACTGGAGTGATGGTAAAGGTGGCCATCAAGGCGCCGGCCAGAGCATAACCGTAGGTGCGCGCCATGGGCCCAAAAATCTGCCCTTCCACGCCTTGCATGGTAAACAGCGGGATGAATGCAGCCACAGTGATGGCCGTGGAAAACAGAATGGCCCGGTCCACCTGAATGGCGCTGATGAAGATCAGGCGCAGGCGATTGGTCCAGCCATGACTGAGCAGTAATTGGCGGTAACCGCTTTGGGCCTGGTCGTGTAACAGATCCACCCGTGCGTCCTGCTTTTTCTGAAAGTTACGAAACACGTTTTCCACCATGATGACGGCAGAGTCCACGATGATTCCGAAGTCCACGGCACCCAGTGAAAGCAGGTTGGCGGATTCGCC
>DAIDKJ010000062.1 GCA_027450105.1 Ferrovum sp. | reverse complement strand
CGTAAACCCCAGAGCAAACAGGGCGTAAATGCTCCCCAGACTCAGGGCATTGACGAGTTGTTGGGCCAGCATGGTGGTCATTACCGGACCAAGGTGAACTTTCCATGACGCACCACGTAAACGAAGGGGGTTTGATGCGCATCGAACCCCCCCGGTTTACCTTGATGTGGGGGGGCCGGGCGAAAGGAAAAGGGGCCGGTAGCCCCCGCGAAGGAAAGCATTGGGAGGGCATCGCGGAGCAATTGACGGTTTTTATCCAGTTGGGACGTGAGCGTTATTTTTTTAAGCGTGTCGGCCACCATCAGGAGCGCGTCATAACTCTGGGCAGAGAATTGATTGGGATCGGAATGAAATTTTTGTTGGTAGGCCCGAAGAAAATGCTGGTTTTCTGCTGCGGTATTGCCATCAAACCAGGGGGAACCAACCCAGGTTCCTTCGGCGGCAGATTTGGCGTGTTCGATCAATGCCGGAGAATTGAAGCCATTCCCCCCAATGAAGGGTACTGACAAGCCCAGGGCCCGGGCCTGGATCAAAATATTGGCACCTTCTTCTGCCAGACACGGGCAGATGATGGCATCCACCTGTGCTGCTTTGAGTTTGGTCAACTGAGCTTTGAAGTCCACATCTCCACGGGCATAGGTTTCGGTATCAGCGATAGCGATCTGCTGTTGTTGCAGGGAGGATTTGAATACGTCATATCCACTCCTGGTAAAGGCATCGTCGTTTCCGTAGATGATGCCGACTCGATGCAGTGGCAGATGGGCGCCCACCGTTTTGAGCGTGGCTGGAACCACGTCAGACTCCATGGGTGAGGAACGAAAGATATAGGGGCCAATGTCGGTGATTCCGGTGGCTGTGTTGCTGGTGCCAAAAGCTACCACATGGGCGGCATTGGCAATGGGCCCTGCAGCAAACATGGAATTGGACAAGGTTGGTCCAAAAATGAGCAAGACTTTTTCCTGAAAGATGAGTTTCTTGAAGACATTGATGGCTTCTTCCTTTTTTCCGCGCTCATCCTCTGTGATGAGTAAAACCTTTTGCCCATTAATCCCTCCCGCGGCATTGATTTCTTCTGCCGCCAATAAAAATCCGTTCAGGATGGGAATCCCGTATTGTGATGCGGGGCCAGTAAGTGCCTCGGCAACTCCAATTCGGATGGGATCGGCTGCATGAACAGGCAAAATACCTGCCCATACAAACATCATCGAGAGGTAGGTCAAGTAGCGAAAAAAGGGGGATGCCTCAGGGGTGATAGGAGGTTTCATAGGGTCGGTCATGACAGGCATGGGGGGTTGGTTTGGAGGGCGACGCCAATTGCAAGCTTTAGCTTTTCATTTTAGCAGAAGGCCGGCAGCGGGAGTAATTCATTCAAACCAGGCTACAACCTCTGGAATTACCGCACGTTGCGCTCGCACTCACCTGATTCGTGGGCGTCCTCCGGCACGTTCGGTACGCGCTGGAAGGCACGTTGGACCGGCATTGTAAAAACCGCTCGGCAAATCAGCTATAATGTTCCATCTAAAAGGAGAATTCACGGCGTATGGTGGTTTACGATTTATCCTGTCCACTGGAACACCACTTTGAGGGCTGGTTTGCCTCGGCGTCCAGTTTTGAAGATCAGCGTCAGGAGGGGCATCTGGTTTGCCCCTTCTGCCAGTCGCGTGACATCTCCAAACGTCCATCGGCTCCCTATCTGCGAGAAGACAGCCACGAGCCACAACGCTTGTCTCATCCCGGTCGCAAACTGGCATCATCGTCCCCGCCGGTCATGATGGTATCCGGCCAATTGGTCAATATGCTGCGCCACTACATCGTACAACAAGTCCTTTCTCAGACGGAAGATGTGGGAGAACGATTCGTGGAAACCGTGCGTGAAATGCATTATGGGGATCAAGAGCCTCGTAACGTACGCGGAATGGCCTCCCAGGACGATGTGCAAGAACTTCACGAAGAAGGCATCGAAGTGATGGTGCTGGGAATATCCGAGGGACCCACACCGCATCATTGAGATTCCATCCGCCTGCAAATCAGGTTGTCAGAGGCACGCCAGAGGGGCTTGTCACTGACTCACCTTCAAATTAAGACTTGCCAAAACCAAACAACTGTATAAAAATACAGTCCATGGAGGCAGTCATGACCACACTTACCGCTCGGCAACAGGAAATCCTTCTCTGGATTCGCCAGTACATGGCCAATGAGGGCATGCCGCCCACCCGTGTCGAATTATGCAAGGCCATGGGCTTTCGCTCTCCCAACGCGGCAGAGGACCACCTCAAGGCCTTGGCTCGCAAGGGTGTCATTAGCCTCCTGCCGGGCGCATCCCGGGGAATCCGTCTGCTGCAGGAAGAGGAATCGGGGCTTCCCTTGGTGGGTCGAGTGGCGGCCGGACAGCCGATTCTGGCCCTGGAGCATGTGGAGGCTCACCTTCAAATCGATCCTGGACTATTTTCGCCTCCGGCGGATTATCTTTTACGGGTCAAGGGGGAAAGCATGCGCGAAGCGGGTATTCTCGACCACGATTTGCTGGCAGTACATCAGATTGCCACAGCCCGAAATGGCCAAATCGTTGTTGCTCGTCTGGAGGATGAGGTCACGGTCAAACGCTTTTATCAACAAGGGCCTCTGGTTGCACTCCATCCTGAAAATTCAGCATTCCATATCATTCAGGTGGATGTTCGGGCTACTTCCTTTGCCATCGAGGGGCTGGTGGTAGGGGTCATTCGTCATCAATGGAGCCACTGATATGGAACTCAGCGCTCCATGCATCCAGCCATCGCTCCGTTCTCTCATCACAGGTCCAAGTTTGGTTCAGCGTCTGGTTGCGTTTTTTCGTTTGCATGTCTGCGCAACTTTTTCAATAAGCAGCACATGGCGCGATTCAACCAATTGCTCGATGGACCAGAATAACCTCTTGTCAAATATGGTTATTGAGTCCGAGTTCACCCCTCTACCAGGGCGGGTTCAAATGATCCCTGCACAGTCAAACGCATTGGCATCGCTTCAAAGTCATTGGCCCTTGCTGGCCCACTTAACAGGGCAAAGAAAATGGGTGGTCTGCGTCGCACCACCCATGGTGATTCCTTCCCCATTGCTGATCCAGGAAGGGGTCCATGAAGCGCGCTTCATGGCAGTCAATGCCAGATCCGTAGAAGGACGCTCCTGGGCGCTCCTGCAAGCTTTGCAGGGCAAGCACTGTGGTGCGATTTTGTATTGGGGGGCGTTGAGCGAATCAGCCCAACGCCAGCTAGAATCTCTCGTGCAGGAATCCGGAGTCTATTGCCTGTGGTTTAAAAACGAATAGCCCCTTATAAAGGGTTGTGTTCATTCCAGGGAGACGCGGATTAATCGCTTCTTGACCAGCATCATTCAAGTAACTAGTTGTTTTACAGAGGCGTTAGTCACCATGATGGAAAAATCAGCGCATCCCTGGTGAACTTACTTATTATTCAGGGGGTAACTTTCCGATCAGTGAGCAGAGAAACGGCTTAACGTTTAATCAACAATTCTTCCAGTTGTCCACCACGCTCTAGATGTTCCCGTACCCAGCCCGGTCGTTTCCCTTTCCCGCCCGGCCACGTTTGCGAAGGATTGGCCGGGTTGGCATAACGCGCCTCACGCACCACAGTTACAGCCTTGGATTTAGTGGATAAACCCAATTCATGGGCCGTCAATCCAAAGCGGCGAATATTGTTGCGGGTATCTTCCAGAACCTGTGCGCGTTGCGCATCTAGAATTGCCTGACGCCGGGATTGTAATTCGGCAATTTGCTGGTCGAGTTGTCCCAGGTGTTCCATATGTTCCATGTACGCTCTCCTTATAGGGGGTTATTGAGTTATGGGGTATTGGATTTGTACAGCGAGCTCATCGTCAAGTGTCGTCATCATAATAGCATATTCAATTATGCGTTAATTGAATAGGGTTTTAAGGTAGATTTGTTTCAAGGTGGGTTTTGTTAACTACCGTGCAAGATTTAATCCCAAAACCATCCCGGGTTGCAGGTCATTCTGGTTATTAAAAGCAATTTGGCCTGAGCGCCTTCAAGTCCACTAATTCACCGTATTTTCCCGCAGATACACCAACAACCACCGAATAACGCCCTGATTTAAGCAATGAACTTGACTGACGCCGTTGTAAAGCAAGCGGTTGTACCTACGGTTCTACAAGAAGCGATCCAACCAGGGCTTTTCAATAACCTGGGAATCACAAAGCCAGGACGTTGGTCCTGGCTTTATCCGTGATTTGATCTGATGCGTGGAGGATGAAATCCTATCAATGAAGATCAGGAAGTTTCGGTTTTGACGGTTTCTACCTGGACCAAGGCTTGCTCGGTGGCAGACCCCTCGGAAACGGGTTTTCTGGGACGACGACGGCGCGTTGCCGTTGCTTGTACCCCAGGATTCGTGGAACTGATTTGCGGCGCAACCTCCTGCGCAGCAACGACGGGTGAGTGCCGAGTTTGCACCATGATGAGACCTGATCCGTCAGGTACGGTCAAAGGTTCGGTGGCTAAAGAGGTTGCTGGCGCGCTCACGGCCACTTCCCCTGCGGACGGAAGGGGAACCACCACGGGGGGCTCTTCCAGAGTGGTCACAGAAGTAGATGACGGGTTGGGCAAGGGTGTCCCGAACAAATCGGGCGTTATCTCGTGGACTGCCGCTGCCACCGGTGCGACTGGTGGCATGTCCTCGGTTGGTACGGGGCCCAAAGCCAACTCGGTTTGCGTGGCGAGTACCTCGGTAGGCACAACCATACTCGGGACTTCGGGTAAATCGCCTTGCATCAAATTGCGTCTGGGTCGACGCCGTGCACGTTTTTCTCCCACCTCGGTATTTGCAGGGACTTCTGTGCTCGTCTCCTCGCTTGGGGGAGATGACACGACAGCCTGCTGTGCTTCCTCTTGGGAGGCCCCTATGTTCTGAATGGAAGAGAAGGTTTCCGGTGTTGAAGACTCGGTGGGCACGACTGAGGTTGGGGTGACAGTGTTCGCTTCCTGAGAAACTACTGTCAAGGATTCACTTGCACCGTCAAGGTGTTGCTGCTCCTGTAAGACGTCTTCAAGACCATCAAACACCGGAGAGATGGCACCATTGAAGGTACGTGGCGCGCGTTCCCGACGCCCACCGCGGCGACCACGACGGCGGCTTTGCCCTTCACGTCCGCTTGGGCCGGCAGTCATGGTTTCTGCGTCACTGATAGCGGGCGTTTCGGGGGATTCCTGGGGATGTTGGATGGGGAGTTCAGCGTTGCTTTGCACTCCCGAACCTGGAACCCGGGTAGGGGGCTTAGGGCCTTGGCGCCCTGGACGAGTTCCTTCGCCCAAGGCGCGTTCCACTGGCGGGGCCTTTGGAATGAGTGCGGCGGAATCTTTCTCTGGGGCCCGTGCCAAGGATTCTTCCCGCTCTCTCCCGGGTTGGCGGGGGCGGTCAGTTCTGTCGCGCGGACTACGTTCGGGACGTTGACGTCGCCGTTCACCATTTGGACGATCCTGACGCTCACGCTCCCTGAGCGCTGGTGATGCGGAGAGGGTGCTCACCGTGGAGGCTGGGGTGGCCTGTAGCGGTGTAGAGGCAACCGTGTTGGTGTCGGGCTTGCCTTTGAGCCAGCCAATGATGGTTCCGAAGAGAGACTTGCGTTCCCGGGCCTGGTAGGTATGAGGCACCAGCGCAGTGGAAGTGCTCTCTGGAGATGGAGCACCCGTGGGTGCGGGTTGTAACGGCGTAATTCCACGGACTGCCGCCTGGGGGCGGGCCGGGCGTTGGGCGGAGTTCTGGCTGCCAGCCTTCAGGGGGGCTTCTGATTCCTCTGGGGCTTGGACCATTTGATAGCTGGCTTCCAGCAGATCCATCTGATTGGCCTCGTCATGCTTGATCCGCAAGACATCATAATTTGGCGTTTCCAGATGCACATTGGGAATGATCATGACGTGAACTTTCAGGCGTGCCTCGATGGCATAGATATCGGCCCGTTTTTCATTCAGTAGAAATGTAGCCACATCCACCGGGACTTGAGCGCGCACAATGGCGGAGTTTTCCTTCATGGCCTCTTCCTGCAGAATGCGCAGGATATGCAGCGCCGAAGATTCCGTGTCACGAATGAAGCCGGTTCCATGACACCTTGGGCAAGCCGTATGACTGGTTTCCCCCAGAGAGGGTTGCAACCGCTGGCGAGACAATTCCAGCAGGCCAAAGCGGGAAATCTTTCCGGTTTGAACGCGTGCCCGATCATAGCGCAGGGCATCGCGCAGGCGGTTTTCCACATCGCGCTGGTTGCGACTGTTTTCCATGTCGATGAAATCGATCACGATCAACCCACCCAGATCCCGCAATCGTAATTGGCGAGCAATTTCTTCGGCGGCTTCCAGGTTGGTATTGAGGGCGGTATGCTCGATGTCGGCGCCACGGGTTGCCTTGGCCGAGTTGACATCGATGGACACCAAGGCCTCGGTATGATCGATGACGATGGCTCCACCCGAAGGGAGGGTAACGTCGCGACGATAGGCGGTCTCGATTTGATGTTCGATCTGGAATCGGGAAAACAAGGGAACGTCGTCATTGTACAACTTGACTTTATGCACGTTGCCGGGCATGACGTGACCCATGAATTGGCGGGCTTGCTCAAAGATGGCTTCGGTATCGATCAAAATTTCGCCAATGTCGGGCTGAAACAGATCGCGGATGGCCCGGATTACCAGGCTGCCTTCCTGATAGATCAGAAAGGGGCCGTTTTCACCCCCCGAGGCGGCTTCGATGGCATTCCAGAGTTGCAACAGATAATTGAGGTCCCATTGAAGCTCTTCCACACTGCGACCGATGCCTGCCGTGCGGGCGATCAGGGACATCCCGGCCGGCACCTCCAATTGTGCCAGCACGTCACGTAATTCGGCGCGTTCTTCACCTTCCACGCGCCGGGAAACTCCTCCGCCCCGAGGGTTATTGGGCATCAAAACCAGATAACGCCCTGCCAGACTGATGAAGGAAGTGAGAGCAGCCCCCTTGTTACCGCGTTCGTCCTTGTCCACCTGAACGATCAGTTCCTGCCCTTCCTTGAGCATGCTGGCAATACGACTGCGGGAAAATTCACCATCCTGACTTTGTAAATAGGTGCGGTTGATTTCCTTGAAGGGAAGAAAACCGTGACGCTCCATGCCGTAATCCACGAAAACCGCTTCCAGCGATGGTTCTACGCGCGTAATGACGGCTTTGTAGATATTACTTTTGCGCTGTTCCTTGCCTGAATACTCGATATCCAGATCGATGAGCTTTTGTCCATCGACAATGGCAACCCGCAGCTCTTCTGAGTGGGTTGCGTTAAACAACATTC
>DAIDKJ010000061.1 GCA_027450105.1 Ferrovum sp. | reverse complement strand
ACATGGGGTTGCAGGGGCTTGGCGCCTTGTGCAGCAACCTGATCCTGCACGGATTGCCATCCCACACGCCCGCGGCCATCGTTCAGCAGGGAACCCGACCCCAGCAGCAGGTGGTGATTGGCACCTTGCAGAATTTGCCCGAGCGTGCGCTGGCCGCAAAACTCCAGGCCCCCACGTTGATCATCGTGGGGGGGGTGGTCACCTTGCATCAGGTATTGCATTGGTTTAACCCGCGCACTTCCCCCTGATGCGAGGGTGCTGCGTCCTCGCCTCCCCAGGGTTTGTCCCATGACCTACGGATGTTCCGCTTTTGCAATGTGAGGCGGGCGCAACGCAGGGTGAAATCTTGCTACAATTTCAGGACGATCTGTACGAGGTTCAACATGCCAATTTACGATTATCGTTGCAACGACTGTCAGCAGGTTTTTGATCTTTTGGTGCGTACTTCTGATGTTCCCGTTTGTCCTGCTTGCGGCAGTTCGCAATTGCACAAACTGCTTTCTGTTCCCGCTCCTACGCCGAATGCGGCAGGAGCCGAATCTTGTGCCCCGGGTGGCTGCATGCCCAGTTGTGCTTCTGGTGCCTGCCCTTTCGAGTAATCGAGAAAAAAGCCATCTGGCCTGCATTCTCGGTTTAAGTCAGGCCCAGTCTTGCAATACACGGACAGCAGGGGACTAGCTCAAAAGAGTTATATCCGTGCCGCATGCGGGTCGCTATGCTGCGGTCAAAACAACAACTCAGGAGATATACGATGGATTATTCGCGACGGGACATGCTGGGTTTGGTGGCAAAAACAGGTCTGGCAACTCTGGCCCTGGGGCAAAGCAGTTTTGCTTCAACCCAGGTGCCTGACAGTGAAGCTCCTGCCCTGCTGCAAGATGGTGCCAAAACGCTCAAGGAATTGATGGCAGCGCTGGCCAGGACTCCGCGGCGGCGGGATTTCAAGGAAGTTCCCATGGTATTGACCAACCCTGACCAGTGGGATGACGCCGCCCTGCGTTTGCTGATGCAATACCGCGGCAAGGTCAAGCAGGTTTGGGACCATACGGCTTTGGATGGTCCTTGGCTCAATTTGATGCGCAATACACTCAATACCCAGATCTGGGCCTTCAAGCACCCCGACTTTCTGGTACTGTCTGCCACGCACGGACCGGCTCATCTGGCGCTCTATGATCAAGCCATGTGGGACAAGTATCAGCTGAGCAAGCTCACCAATGACAAGTTCAAGGAAAACACCTTCATCAAAGTGGGTGAAGCCGCTCATGCCGACCCTGCCAACATTCAGGATGAAGCGGGGGTCTACTCTCCACGGGACAACAGCATTCCTGTTTTGCAGGCGCGTGGCGTAGTATTTTTAGGGTGCCATAATGCCATTTTCGAGTTGGCGTACCGCTTGCACGAGAAAGACGTCAATCCGGACAAGCTCGCTGTTCCGCAATTGGTGGCCGAACTCACCAATCATCTCATTGCGGGGGTGGTGTTGACACCGGGTATCGTTGGGACGATCCCGGAACTGGGATTTCATGGTTATCAGTACGCCCGTTGAAACGGGATCGGGTCGGCGCACACCATCCGATGGACAATCATTGCGAGTCTCCGGGTAGACCGTGCCTTTGTATACCGCACAGGAAGCAATTCATCATGAAAAAACAAAAAAATGGTCTAGGGAAGCTCCTGGGGGCCGTATTATGGGTAGGTACCCTGGGATTGTTGACGTCATCAGCTCAGGCCGGCGTCTACCCCCCCTGGAGTCAGGGCAAGAATAATCCCGTGCAAGCACGCGGACTGGAGTTTACGGTTCCTGAAGTGGACAATCTCCCCGATTTTCATGGAGATCCCACGCATCCGGCCCTGTCCGTACTGGTAGGGGGGAATTACTATTTTGCCATGGCCCCGTTAGTGGCGGCCTTTGAAGACCAGCATCCCGAATTACGCGGCAAAATCTATTACGAAACCATTCCCCCGGGCTTGGTGGCGCGCCAAATTCAAAATGGAGGCACCATCACCGTGGGCAACATGACCTGGACGGTCCAGGCGGATGTGTATGCCGCGGGATTGAGGGCGGTCAAGGCCATGGCGGAGCAGGGCTTCATTCAGGGGGCTGTGGTGCCCTATGTCACCAACACCTTGACCATCATGTTGCCCAAGGATAATCCGGCCCGTATACAGACCCTACAGGATCTTGGGAAGCCTGGAGTCAAACTGGTGATGCCCAATCCCGAGTTCGAGGGAATAGGCCGGCAGATCAAGGCGTCTTTGGTGAAAGCAGGTGGAGAACCCCTGGAGCGCATCGTCTACGATACCAAGGTTAAAAATGGGGAAAACCTCATGACGCATATCCATCATCGCCAAAGCCCCATGGCGTTGATGAGTGGTCGAGCCGATGCGGGGGTCACCTGGATCTCCGAGGCCATCTTTCAGGAACAGGCGGGTAACCCCATTACCCATGTGACGATTCCCGATGCTTACAATACCACAGCCGTCTACGCTGCAGGCTTGGTCAAGGGGGCACCTCACCCCGAGGCTGCCAAGGCTTGGCTCGATTTTCTGGTTTCACCGGGTGCGCTGGCCATTTTTGAGCGCTACGGCTTCAAGCCTTACCAGCCTTGAACCCTGACGTTCCGCGAAGGTTTCTTGCGGACGTCAGGGGTTTTCATCGGGAGAAGCGTCCAAGGAAGTCCTATCGTGGCCCGACTCGGCGCTGGTCTCTACCCTGGCGCAAAACTGTTCCTGCAGTGCATGGATGATGGCAATGGATTCTTGACTCTCCACCTTGTAGTAGATATGTTTTCCTTCGCGCCGGGTACTGACCAACCCTTCTTCCCGAAGCACAGCCAGCTGTTGCGACAAGGTGGGTTGGCGAATGGCGAGAGAGGATTCCAGTTCGCTGACGCAGCGTTCTCCAGAGGCCAAGCGGCACAGCAACACCAATCGATCGGGATTGGCCAGCACCTTCAGCAGTCCGCAAGCGCGATCTGCTGACGCGTACATGGATTCAAAATTCAATTTTTTCAACGCGTTGGAATGTTCCATCTGATTTTCTCCACACGATGGTTGACATTATACCCATAAACAATATATAAATGCACATTATGTAATCTAATATAATGTAATCACCATTGCATCTTGCCAGATTCCAGCTTAGGCTTTAGCAAGCAGCAGACCGTGGGTGTGCTACGGATCTGAAATCGATTAGGAGAAATGGATGGACTCAGGATTGGGCTTCACTAGCCGCTGCGTGTTCTGCGCCCTGATGTTGACTGGGGTCTTGGGAACCACAGCAGGCGCCTTGGCGCAAACACCAGAAACGCCCTCGATCGAGGGGGCTCCCTCCGTCTGGTCGCGGATCAGTAGCTTCGATGGCGTGGTGGAGGCCGAGCGACAAACCGTCGTGGCTGCCCAGGTATCCGGGTCGGTGCAGGACATTCTGGTCAAGGTGGGAGAAGGCGTCAAGGCGGGGCAAGTGCTGATTCGTCTCGATGCTCAAGCCGCTACTCAGGCGGCAACGGTTCAAGGGGCGCAACTGGAGGCCGCACGCGCTGACCTGGCGGTGGCCACCAAGGACTTCGAGCGTCAAAAGCAATTATTCCAGCAAGACTACATCAGCAAAGCGGCCTTCGAACGGGCCCAGGCACGCTACCAAGCGGCACAGGCCCAGGCCGGAGCTCATCAGGCCTTGTCCTCTGCGGCACAAACCCAGGCTGGATACTACACCTTACGGGCACCTTACTCTGGAGTGGTGGCGGAAATACCGGCCATGCCAGGAGACATGGCCATGCCGGGCAAGCCCTTGCTTACCCTCTATGATCCTGCCCATCTTCGAGTAACGGCTGCTGTGCCCCAGGGTGCGCTGGATCCGAACCTGAGCGCACAAAAGGTTAAAATTGAAATTCCCGGATTGACTCAACCGAGCACCTGGGTTAACCCCACAACCATCAGGATTTTTCCTACGGTGGACGCTGCCACGCATACCCAGCAAGTGCGTTTGGGCTTGGCGCCCAACCATCTCGTCCTGACTCCAGGCCAGTTTGCCCGACTCTGGATACCTGCCACCCAGCAGAGTATGACCACGGTGCATGTGCCGCTAACGGCAGTGGTTCGGCGCGCCGAAATGACGGGCCTATACGTGCTGGATGCCCAGGGGCATCCCTTGTTACGTCAGGTTCGACTGGGTCGCGTGATGAATGATCAAGTGGAAGTACTCAGTGGCTTGGGCCCGGATGAACGGGTGGCTGCGGACGCCCAGGCGGCATTGACTGGAGCGCATTGAGGACCTCATGAAAAAACACATGGGTATTTCCGGGCGTATCGCTTCCTTTTTTCAGGATGCGCAGATCACCCCCTTGCTCGCACTGGTTGCCTTTTTGCTGGGGGCTTTTGCGGTACTGGTGACTCCTCGTGAGGAAGAACCGCAGATCAACGTCACCATGGCCAACGTGCTGATTCCTTTTCCCGGCGCTTCTGCCGAAGATGTGGAAAAAATGGTGGCAACGCCCGCCGAGCAGGTGTTGTCCCAGATTCAGGGCATCGAACATGTGATGTCTGTGTCCCGGCCCGGGTTGGCCGTCCTGACAGTTCAGTACAAGGTGGGTGTGCCTCGTATCGAAGCGTTGGTGCGTCTGTACGATACAGTGAATGCCAATGCCGATTGGCTGCCCCATGGACTGGGCGCCTTGCAGCCCATCATCAAACCCAAGGGGATCGATGATGTCCCCATCGTGACACTGACCTTGTACAGCAAGAATCCCGCCATTGGGGCTTACGATCTGGAACGTGTGGGTCACAGCATCGAGACCGACATCAAACGGGTGCGTGGAACCCGTGAGGTGGTCACTCTTGGCGGGCCAGGGCGTGCCGTTCGGGTAGAAATCGATCCAGCCCGTCTGTTTGCCACGGGAGTCAGCCTGAGCCAGATTCGACGCGCTCTGCAAGCGGCCAATCAGGGGTTGCCTCTGGGGGATATTCTCAGTGCCAACCAGGCGATTGCCCTGGAAGCTGGAGAGTATCTGAAGGATGCGCAGGATGTGGGCGACCTGATCATTGGCGTGCAGCAGGGGCGTCCCATCTATCTGCATGAAGTGGCGCATATCTCCAATGGGCCCCTCATCCCCAAGCGCTATGTGTGGTATGGCACGAGCGGGTCACACGCCCAGGAATACCCGGCCGTGTCCCTGAGCATCACCAAAAAACCGGGTGAAAATGCCATCGATGTGGCGGATGCCGTGATGCAACGGGTACGGATTTTGAAGAATACGGTAATTCCCGCCGATGTGACCGTGGCCGAAACGCGCAACTATGGCGAAACCGCCAACGACAAAGCGAAAAAACTCATCCAGAAATTACTGTTTGCCACCGCCTCGGTGGTTGCCCTGGTCTTCATTGCCTTGGGCCGACGGGAGGCCGCCATTGTGGGAACAGCGGTGATCCTGACCCTGACCGTTACCCTGTTTGCCTCCTGGGCCTGGGGATTTACCCTGAATCGTGTGTCGCTCTTTGCCCTGATATTTTCCATCGGAATATTGGTGGATGATGCCATTGTCGTGGTGGAGAACATTCATCGGCATCAGCAATTGTTTCCCACCCGATCCTTGCATCAAATCATTCCTGGAGCCGTGGATGAGGTGGGTGGCCCCACGATTCTGGCCACCTTGACGGTTATTGCGGCGCTGCTTCCCATGGCTTTCGTTTCCGGGCTCATGGGCCCCTACATGAGCCCCATTCCCATCAATGCCAGTATGGGGATGTTGTTGTCCCTCACCATCGCTTTTGTGGTAACCCCCTGGCTGGCCCGTCTCTGGCTCAAGGCCAGCCCTCATGGGGCCCATACCTCAGTCACTGCACGTGCAGAGGGAAGTTTGGCCCACACGGGGTCCGAGGAATCCTCTCATTCCCAGCCATTGTCAAGCAATCCGGGCTCAACGTCACCACAGACCTTTGCCCCGAGCGGTATGGCGGCCCGTCTCGATCCCTTGTTTCGTAAAATTTTCAAACCCTTGCTGGACGAGCAACGGGGTGTACGCAATCGGCGCCTCATGGGCTTGGGCATTGCCTCCTTGATTCTGGTTTCCGTGCTGCTCCCTGCAACCGGACTGGTGCTGCTTAAAATGCTGCCCTTCGATAACAAGTCCGAGTTTCAGGTGGTGGTGGATATGCCAGCAGGAACTCCCCTGGAACGAACCTCGGCCCTGTTGCATGAATTGGGGGCCTATCTGGCCACAGTACCCGAAGTGACAGACTATCAGGCGTATGCGGGTACAGCTGCGCCCATCAACTTCAATGGTCTGGTGCGTCAGTATTATCTACGTGCCTCCAGTGAACTGGGTGATATTCAGGTCAACCTGGTGGATAAACATCATCGCAAAGATCAAAGCCATGCTATCGCGACCCGGGTTCGTCCTGCATTACAGCAGATCGGAAAACGCTTTGGCGCCAATGTCAAAGTCATCGAGGTGCCGCCAGGGCCTCCTGTATTGTCTCCCATCGTGGCTGAAATCTATGGTCCCGATGCGCCTGGACGGCGGAGTGTGGCACAGGCGGTGCGGGCGTTGTTTGCCAGAACCCCGGGCATTGTGGACGTGGACGACAGCAGCATTGCGGATGCCCCGCGCAAATTCCTGACGGTGGATCGGCACAAGGCAGCCTTGTTGGGCATTACCCAACAGGAGATTGCCACCACGTTGCAAATGGGGCTGGCGGGAGAGGCGGTGACCTGGTTGCATGATCAGACCAAATATCCCGCCTCGGCCTGGGTACAGTTACCGGCAGAGCAACAGGGCGATCTGAATTCCTTGTTACAACTGGGGGTTCACAATGCCCAGGGACAGTTGGTTCCCCTGCGTGAACTGGTCACGATCACTGATACCTTGCGGGAGCAACCGATTTATCACAAGGATTTGCTGCCGGTGGATTTTGTGGTAGCCGATATGGCGGGCAAGGTGGACAGCCCTTTGTATGGCATGTTTGCCATGCGCAGCCACCTGGCTCAGATCAAGACGCCCGGCGGGGGCACCCTGACGGATTATTTCATTCGTCAACCGGACGATCCCTATCGGGGCTATTCCCTGAAATGGGACGGAGAGTGGCAGGTGACCTACGAAACCTTCCGTGACATGGGCGCGGCTTACGCAGTAGGATTGGTGCTCATCTATTTGTTGGTGGTGTCCCAGTTCAGCTCGTATTTGACGCCGCTCATCATCATGGCGCCCATTCCGCTCACCATCATTGGGGTGATGCCGGGGCATGCCTTGCTGGGATCACAGTTTACTGCCACCAGCATGATCGGCATGATTGCCCTGGCGGGAATCATCGTTCGCAATTCCATCTTGCTGGTGGATTTCATCAATCTGCAAGTGCGTGACGGGTTGCCCTTTCGCGAAGCCATTGTGCGCTCTGCCATCACCCGG
>DAIDKJ010000060.1 GCA_027450105.1 Ferrovum sp. | reverse complement strand
GATCCATTGCCCGTCTGATCCTGTAGAAATTCATCCCGCCTGACGCCGGCGTACATCGGGCTTCTAGGGCGCCCACGGCTGCGTGGCACATCCCTGCACGGCCTGGGTCAACCGTGCCAATGCCGCAAGCCCAGACAGCCCAGGCATTCTGTCGAAAGTTCTGGAAGTATCCCGCAAAGCGGGGTCCAGGGGAAACTGTCCTGCATACACCGGGGTAAAACTCAGGAAATGCTGCGTTGCGCGGGCCAAATTGTCAAATAAAATCTGTCCCTGGGCCGCATCACGGGTGCGTGTCCAAGCCAGTTCCAGGGGCCGTGCCGTCCCCTTCTCCCGGACCCAGCGTTTGATGAGGGCATAACCTTGCTGCAGCCCTTCCGAAGTAGCCTCCAGCACCAACAGTGAACGCTGGCCCTCCAGCAAGGCCGATTCGGGCAATGCATCGGTCAGGATGACATCGTACTGCGGCAGTAACAACTGTACGGCTTCCTGCCAAGCCGAGTGTTGCTCGCCAGACCGGGCCCAAAGGGCCGTGCGGGCCATGGGCAGCACATCCACGCCTTGGCGCGTGCTCAACAACACCTGCGACCAGCGACAATCTCCCTGCATGGCATCCAGCAGATCGTGGCGCGGGCGCAGTCCCAGCAGGTTTCCCACATTATGCGCCGATCGCTGCTGATCCAGTACCAGCACCTGATGGCCCTGCCGGGCCAGTGCCCGGGCCAATTGGACCACCAGCGTGGTCACTCCCACACCAGGTCGGGCCCCCGTCACATTCCAACCACGGGCGAGAGTGGTTGGTAGCAAACGGCGCAAACCCGCTGCCTGGCCAGAGGCCCAGTCAAAGGGCATGGCTGACCTGCTGGCTCTGGGGCAACTCCAGGCGCTCGGCTGCCACATGACCGGCCGTTTCCAGACTATTGAAGGTTGCATGCAGCAACCAGGTACGGTCCGCCTCGTGCAAATCTTCCGGTACCCGTTGTCCGTTAGCCATATAGCTCATGATCAGTTTATGCCGGATCACCACATCCAGAAGCGCACCCATGGAAACCGCCTCATCCAGCTTGGTGGGGATACAGGCGCTGACACCGGTGCTCCGGTAGATGCGAACCACATCTTCCAGGGTGTGCAAGTTGCTGGTGGCATTGAGTAACAGCAAACGTTTGGCACCCGCCTGCTCCAGCAAGGCCGCCTGTTCCTGAACGCGCTCATCGCGCTGGCCTACTCCCATGGTATCGATCAGAATCAGATGGTGCTGGCGCATACTGGCCAGCGTGTTATGCAAGTCTGCACCATCTCGCACCGTTTGCACATCGATCCCCAACATTTTGCCGTAAATGCGCAGTTGTTCGAAGGCCCCCACCCGATAACTATCGGTACTGATCAATCCGACCCGTGCCGCCCCATACCGTACCACCGCGCGCGCTGCCAACTTGGCCGTGGTAGTAGTCTTGCCCACGCCGGTGGGACCCACCAGCGCATAAACCCCGCCTCGCTCCACGATCTCCTGATCGCCCTGCACCACGCGCAGGTTGTTTCCCAGTACACGGACCACCCAGTCCAGCCCTGCCTGTTGCGGCATATGCTCCAGCACCTGTTCGGCCAGCCCCTGGCTAAAACCCGCCTTCACCAGACTGCGCAAAATCCGCCCTTGCCGCGTCGGTGCGGGAGCAGGTTGTTGCGCCTTGAGCGCGGCAATTTCCTGCAACAGGTTTTGTTGCATGGCACGCATTTCCCGCCACAATTCCGGAGCCAGCGTCCCCTCCACAGACAGGGATTCGGCGCTAGCGGCTCCCGTACCGATGCGACCGGATCTCATGGCAGCAACCCCCGACGGGCCTACTGCGGTGGGAGCAGGTGCTGTGAGGTTCCGGTTGGGGAGCGACGACGTTGCTCCGCCAGAGCCCAGTGCCGTAAGCACATCCTGATGCGTGGCGATGATCTCCACCTGATCTCCCACCTTGCGATTGGACAGGATGATGGCCGTCTCGCCCAGAGCCGCCTTGACTTGACGCAGCGCCTCCCGCGTATTGGTTGCCAGAAATGTTTGGGGACTCATGCTCGACCTCCTACCAGTGATGTGACGCGTACCGATTTGAACCCTGGAATTTCATCGTGCGAAATGACTTTCAACTGCGGCAATGAGCGCTTGAGGAAGCGCGCCAGCAAATCCCTGATCTGGGATGGGACGAGTAACACGGTGGGTAATCCCTGTTGCTCTTGCCGTTCTGCGGCCACGCGCGTTTCACGCAGCAGGGTATCGGCCAGTCCTGGTTCGATGGCCTGGCTGGATCCGGCGGCCTGCAATGCCTGGATCAGCAGATACTCCAGTTCCTTGTCCATGCCGATCACTTGCAGTTCCTGGGCTGCAGGGTAGAGTTGCTGAACGATGGCCGGGCCCAGGGCCACGCGTACCTGTTGGGTCAGCACATGGGGATCCTGGGACTGTCCCGCCAGTTTGGACAAGGTTTCCAGAATGGTGCGCATGTCGCGAATATGCATCCCTTCATCCAGCAAATTCTGTAGAACTTTCTGTACCGTCGCCAGGGGCAATAGTTTCGGTACCAGATCCTCCGTCAGTTTTGGCGCTACTTTCCCCACATGCTCCAGCAGTTGCTGCAATTCCTGCAGTCCCAGCAGTTCTCCGGCCTGAGCATGAATCAGATGGCTCAAGTGGGTGGCCACCACGGTGCTGACATCCACCACGGTATATCCCAGCGCCTGGGCGTGTTCTCGCAGGTTGGCATCGATCCAGACGGCGGGCAACCCAAAGGCGGGATCTTTGGTCACTGTCCCCTGAATCATTCCGGTCACATTGCCAGGATTGATGGCCAGCAACATCCCGGAAAAGGCTTCTCCTGCTCCGATTTCCGCCCCCTTGAGGGTGATGCGGTAATCGTTGGGCTTGAGGTCCAGATTGTCACGAATATGAATGGTGGGAGGAAGAAATCCCACCTCCTGGGCAAATTTTTTCCGAATCCCCTTGATACGACGCAGCAACTCGCCACCCTGGCTTTGATCCACCAAAGAGATCAGTCGATACCCCACCTCCAGGCCGAGTACATCCACCTGTGTAACATCATCCCACGTGGCTTCGGGTGCTTCCGCCACCGCAGGAGTCGTAGCACTTTGTTCGGCAGTCACCGTGTCTTTTGCCCGTTGACGCTGGAGCTGCAGAGTGGCCATTCCGGCCATGACGGCGGCCAGCAAGAGAAAGGCGAAATGAGGCATGCCAGGCACCAAACCCAGCGCACCCACGATGGCTCCAGTCAGAATCAGGACCAGCGGTTGGCTGAAGATCTGGCCCACCAATTGTTGTCCGATATTTTCATCGGTGGTGACGCGGCTGACCACGATACCGGCTGCAGTGGAAATGACCAATGCGGGAATTTGCGCTACCAGACCGTCGCCAATGGTGAGCAGCGTGTAATTTTTAGCCGCCGTGGCCACATCCAGATTATGCTGCAATACACCGACGATAAATCCGCCCACGATGTTGATGAGCAGAATCACGATGCCCGCTACGGCATCGCCCCGCACAAATTTGCTGGCACCGTCCATGGAGCCATAAAAATCGGCTTCCTGGGCAATCGTGGAGCGACGCCGCCGGGCTTCGTCCTCCCCGATCAATCCGGCATTGAGATCGGCGTCGATCGCCATTTGCTTGCCCGGCATGGCATCCAGAGTGAAGCGCGCGCCAACTTCTGCGATACGACCGGCACCTTTGGTAATCACCACAAAGTTGATAACCACCAGAATGGTAAATACCACGATCCCCACGGCATAGTTTCCACCCACCAGAAAATGGCCAAAGGCTTCGATCACTTTGCCCGCTGCATCCGGCCCGGTATGCCCCTGCAACAACACGATGCGCGTGGAGGCCACGTTCAGCGACAGGCGCAGCAAGGTGCTGATCAGGAGCACCGTGGGAAAAACGGAAAAGTCCAGCGGTTTGAGGGTGTTCATACTCACCAGCAACACCATGATGGCCACAGAAATATTGAAGGTAAACAGAATATCCAGCAAGAAGGGGGGCAGCGGCAGCACCATCATGGCCAAGACCATGACGATCAGAAACGGACCGGCCAGGCCACGGACCCCGGCACGTTGAAAAAACTGACTGAGAAAGAGGATGGGATTCATGATGTGCTCATTCGGTTTTCAGGGTCGAGTTCGGGTGGAACGGGAAGACGTGCGGGTTGGAGAGGAACCGGCCCACCGCCCAGATCATGGCGGCGCAACTGCCAGGCATAGGCCAGCACTTCGGCCACGGCCACATACAGGGCTTCGGGTATGCTTTGTTCCAACTCGGTATGGGTATATAGCGCACGCGCCAGTGGTGGGGCTTCCAGAATGGGAACCTGATGTTCCAGCGCCAACTCGCGAATGCGGGCTGCCACCAACTGGGAACCTTTGGCTACCACGATAGGGGCCCGCATGGCGTTTTCCTGATAGCGCAAGGCCACGGCAAAGTGCGTGGGGTTGGTGACCACCACGTCGGCGGTGGCCACCTTCGACATCATGCGGCGCCGGGCCATGGCGCGTTGCATGCTGCGAATCCGACTCTTGACCTGGGGGTCTCCCTCCGATTCGCGCGCTTCCTGGCGTACTTCTTCACGCGTCATCATGAGGCGTTTGTTATGCTCCCACAACTGGAATGGCACATCCACCAGAACCACCAGAAGCATGCCACCCATGATGGCCAGAAAGGCCCCCCAGACCAACTGCCCCATTTGAGCCAGGGCCACATTCAAGGGCATCCCGGCCAACATCAATACCGCCTCGCGGTGGTGCCAAATGGCCCAGGCCCCGGCGCCGCCCACCACGATTGCCTTGGCAAGCCCCTTGCCCAATTCGATCAGACCATGGGAAGAGAACATGCGTTTGATCCCTTCCAGGGGATCCATGCGCGAAAAATTGGGTTGCAACGATTTCAGGGTAAAGAGCCAGCCGTCCAGCAACATGGGAGAAAACAGCGCCACGAGCAGTAACAGCAGCAACAGAGGCATCAGTGCATAGGCAGCCTGTACCGTCAGATCATACAGACGCTGGATCATTTCCTCCGGGTGACGAACCGTATCGGCATTCAGTGTTAGCCCATCCTGCAGCAATTTGATCAATTGCCGGGTCATATCCTGGCCCAGGAACCATAACCCCGCACCGCCTGCCATCAGGACGGAAAAGGTGGACAGTTCTCGCGAGCGGGCAACCTGCCCCTCTTCGCGCGCCTGATCCAGGCGCCGTTGCGAGGGCTGTTCGGTTTTTTCCAGATCGCTGTCGTTTGCCATGGGCAGAGCTTCTCCTTTGCTCCATTATCGAAGCCGGATTCTTTTTCAAAGGCCGAATTAGCCCCTGTTTTAGGGATTTATTTGGGAATGTTCCCGAAATCCCACCACCCTGGACACCCAATGAGCGCGGCCAAATACCGATTGCCACCCCCGAAAAAACCTGCGTCATATAAAATATTCTTTATAGATCATTGGATTATGCTTATTTTTCTTTCCCTCGACCCGCATACACCGTCCCTCGGGAGGTGCTCTAAAAAATATTTTAAAAATTTTTGCAAAAACCCCTAAAGTTTTCCTAAAAGCGGTCGATAACCTAATCATGGGAGAGGATGAATAGTAGACAACCTCTTGAAAAATTTAGATTATTGCCATTTTTTCTGTTTTTTTGATAACAGTTAAAGTGGCTATGGTCGTCCGCGTTGTAGGAACTATTCCTACACGTTTATTAGCGTTCGCCCCCTTCACAGACCCTCTTGCATTGCCCACAATGTGCCTCAATGGGTGGGAGTTTCCCGCCTTGCACAGAGGGAGAGAACATCATGAACGCGGCACAAATGCATGAGGAAATCAAGGAAACCAACCTTTCCTACCTGATGTTGGCTCAGAACATGATCAAGGATGACATGGCTTCGGCACAGTTCCGGCTGGGGATCAGCGAAGAAATGGCCGACCTGATCGCCAGCCTCACCCCGGCACAACTCATCAAGATGGCCGCATCCAATATGCTGGTGTGCCGTTTCCGCTTCGATGAAGCGCTGCTCTTTAGCATGATCACCGATTACTCCAAGGATCGGCTCATGTCGCAACCCCATGCGGCCATTCTGATGGCCGGACAACCTGCCGAACAGCTGTCTCTTTAAGGGATACCCCCCATGGACGCCCCAAAAAAGAGTCTGGTTGCCGAGGCGCAACAAATCCAGCTGGCCGTAGAGCTCATCCAGATGGGAGCACGGTTGCAACTGTTACAGGAAGAAACCTCCCTCAGCCGTGAGCGTTTGCTCAAGCTGTTTCGCGAAGTTGCCGGGCATTCCCCATCAAAAGGGATGTTACCCTACTCCACGGACTGGTTCATCAGTTGGCAACCCAACATCCATGCTTCGCTGTTTTACAATATCTACCAGTTCCTGGAACAGAATTCCTCCATCAACCCTCTGGAACGGCTGATCAAAAGCTATCGACTGTATCTGGAACAAGTGGGTATCTCCCGGGAAGACCCGGTACTGAGTATCACCCGCGCTTGGTTTCTGATCCGTTTCATGCGTGCAGGCATGTTGCAACTGGCCCCCTGCACGACCTGCAACGGCCAATTCGTGGTCCATAGCCATGAGCTCTATGGCCATTACGCCTGCGGCATCTGCCGCCCACCTTCCCGCGCTGGTAAAACCAACAAACGGAAAGAGTCCGCTCCCCTAGCCTTGGAGGCCTGAGGGTTCCTGACAGCTGCACGCTCTCAAGAAACGGCCCAGCCCTGTCGTTAGCGCTTCATACGTGCGTAAATTCTGGATTCGTGTTTGAATACGGGTTGCGCAAAAAGTTACTGGCAATGACATCATAACGTACTGGAGCCTTGGGTCATGTTTGTCATCATTGGTTATGTGATCGTCCTGGCTGCGGTGTTTGGGGGGTTTGCCCTGGCGGGCGGACATCTGGCCGCACTCTTGCAACCCATCGAGTTACTCATGATTGGTGGTGGCGCGCTGGGCGCTTTTTTTGTGGGCAATTCTTCCAAAGCCGTCAAAGCAACGCTCAAAGCCTTTCCCTCCGTGTTCAAGGGGGCCAAATACAGCAAGGATACCTATATGGAGCTCATGGCCCTGCTCTACGAATTGCTGGGGAAAATGCGCAAGGAAGGCCTGATGTCCATCGAGGGCGATGTGGAACGCCCCTTTGAAAGTCCGCTGTTCTCGAAATACCCCAAAATCACCAGCGATCATCACATCATTGAATTCATGACCGATTACCTGCGCATCATGGTCAGCGGCAACCTGAACGCCATGGAAATCGAAAATCTGATGGACGTGGAAATCGACACCCACCATCACGAAACCCTGCTTCCTGCGCATATCATTACCAAAATGGGAGATGGCCTGCCGGCCTTCGGGATTGTAGCCGCAGTGATGGGCGTGGTGCACACCATGGAGTCCGTGGGTGCGCCACCGGCCGAACTGGGTATCATGATCGCCCATGCGCTCGTGGGCACTTTCCTGGGGATTTTGCTGGCTTATGGGTTCATC
>DAIDKJ010000059.1 GCA_027450105.1 Ferrovum sp. | reverse complement strand
GCGTTTGGCCAGTTTGAAACCCAGGACGTTGGTAAGTGATCCGTACTGTGCGGCAACGATCCCGTCTGTGTCCGCCAGCAAGGGAAAAGGCAAATGATGATTGCGTGCAAAATCTGCATGTTTGCTGGCCTCGTCGATGCTAACGCCCAGCACTTCGGCGTTCATTTTACGGATCTTGAAAATATCGTCCCGAAAGGCGCAAGCCTCGGTGGTGCATCCGGGGGTTTCATCCTTGGGATAAAAATACAGGACCAGCCATTTGCCTCGATAATCCTGCAAATGCTGGATCTTGCCGTTTTGGTCCATGAGCGCAAATTCTGGCGCTGGCTGCCCAACGCGAGGAATATCATTGGCCCGAGCCCATGTGGGAACCACCCAAAGAGCCACGAGGGCAATACCCGCTACTGCAATGAGAAACCGATGCATGATGAACCTCCTTGAAATCTAGGAAAAACCCTTGGGGCAGGGTAAAACAACCCGACACAGTCCCAAGACATTCTACTGACAGCACTCACGCTGTGGTGAAGGGCAGGGATTCAAGGCGTCGTGCCGTAATACCCAGTCCTGTCACTTCCTGACAAAATTCCTTGCGGAGAATCATCGGAAGGTGGCGAACCACCTCAAATCCTGCGTGGGTCAGGGAGCGCTCCAAAACCTTCCAATCATGGCAGTAACGCCCGCTGGGGGAAAGCGTATAGCCTGCAGCGCTGGCTTGGCGCGCAAACGAAGATTCTTTCGGGTCCCAGATTTCAATGGTGAAAGCAAGTAGCCCAGAGGGAACTAACGCCGCAGCAGCAGCCTGCAGGATGGGGGTCAAATCACCACAATAAATCAATGTTTCCATAAGCAGAATCAAATCAAAATGCAACGGGCGATGTGTAAGGTAGTCTGTCAACTCGGCCTGTTCCAGTTGATGATACTGGGGATGTGCCCGGGCCTGCTCCAGCATGCGCGGAGAGAGGTCAACGCCCACCAAATGGCGGGCATAAGGGGCCAGCACCGAGGCGCAAAGCCCGGTACCACAACCACCATCCAGGATTACATGGGAGGGCTGTTCGGCCAGTAATCCGGAAATCAGACTCTTGGCCAACTCCGGCCCATGATAGTCCAGGCAAGTGACCAGTTTATGGTCGAATTCGCTGGCCATTTCATCAAAAAGTCGGACTACAAATGAATCTGGCGCTCTATCCGGTACATTCTCTTGGGAGCAGGCGGCCAGATAGTGGTGCGCAATGGCGTTATCCGGATCTTGAGCTACCCATTCCCGGTACCATCGAGCCGCCTCATGGATCAAACCCAGGCGATAGCAGGCAATTCCCAGAAGACGGGGGGGCTTTTCCACAAAGGGGGGATGCAGATAGGCTTTGCAGGCGTAATAGGAGGCCTCTTCATCCCGAGCCTGAGCGCCCAAGAGAGTGGCCAGGTGCTGTGTGGCGGGGAAATTGTCCGGGTCCCGCTGCAGGGCATTGAGAAAAGCAGACTCGGCGCGCTCGAGTTGCTGTGATTGCCACAGCGCCACTCCCAGGTTGTTCCAGACCATTGGTGGGGAGGGATCCAGTTGCAGGGCCAGTTCAAAAATTTTTACGGCATTATCGGGTTGATTCAAGGCGCACAGGATGTTGCCCAGGTCATTGAAGCGTGAGGCCTGGGACGAGTCCGCCTGGAGCGCTTCCAGAATCAGATCGATCCCCTGTTCGGAACGCCCCATTTGATGGAGCAGGATTCCTAGATGATGTCGTGCCTGGATGTGCTCTGGGTACTGGGACAGTACGTTGCGGTATCCCTCCAGGGCAACTTCCTGGGCTCCCTGTTGATGGGCCGCGTAAGCAGATTCAAAGAGGGGGTCAATGTTCAATGTTGCAATCCTCGACGTGGGAACAGGGAAGTATTTTTCTATTACGAACCCTTATGAACCAAAAGGTTCGATGCCATGGTACCCCATTAGCTGGTTAGGATCAGTCTGATTTGCGGGAAGTAAATCCCCCTGATTGTGCCAAGTGCTCTTCGGGCCTGTTGGGGCTTGGGCGACAAGCGGCATTTTTGATTTTTTGATCTATATCAATTTTTTTTTGGTGGCGCTACAATAATCAGGCCGACAACAGGGGTTGAGGGGGGGCAGGTACCAGCGAAAGCCGTTCTGACCCCAACCGATGTTGACGGCAGGTTGTCTTGACTGGGCCTTGATGGTATTTCCACGAATCAAAACCAGGCCAAGTCACTGCCAATGAGAGATTGATCGATAACGTGACGGATGCACCGTCTAGACTCTTGAGGAGACTGAAATGGACATCGCACTGATTGAGATTCTTTGTATTGTGGGTTTTGCCGTAATGGTGATTGTGCTGGATACTGCAAAATGGCATAGTAGCCGCTAACTTCATGATTTTATTTGTTTGATTTGAAGATCCGCGAGACTGATGCCAAACCCTCTACAGGAGGTTTGGCTTGGTTCTCGCGGGTGTTTTTGTGTTGATCCCAGAGCGTCATGGGATCGATACGCTTGGAACCAAAAGTTCTTCATTAGGATCTGCAGTCCCTTTATTGGGAAACGACTTGTTTAGACAGCCAGTTTTTCTGTGGCGGCCCGCAAAGAGGCAGACAGGTGTTCCAGCGACTGGGTCTCCGCCGAGATACTCTCCAGCGCCCTGCGGTTGTCTGCAGCCATTCGATGGATATTTTCCACATGATCCGCAATGCCTTGACTGGCCTTTTGCTGCTGCTCGATGGCCTGGGTGATCTGGTCCACTCCTTGGTCTGACTGGTGTACGGCTTGATTGGAATCGCCCAGGGATTCTGCCACACTTTCCATGACGTCATTACCCTTTGCCAGCGCCACCAGTCCCTGTTCTATGGCCTGTTCCACACTGTGGGACTGTTGACTGATGGATTGGGTCACCGTATCGATTTCATTGGCGGCCGAAGCTGATTTTTCCGCCAGTTTGCGCACCTCATCGGCAACGACGGCAAATCCTCGCCCCTGTTCTCCCGCACGCGCCGCCTCGATAGCTGCGTTCAAAGCCAGCAAATTGGTCTGTTCGGCAATATCCTTGACCTTCTGGGTCATTCCTGAAATCGATTTGGTGCTGTGCAAAAAGGTATTGACCACCGCTTTGATGCTATCCACGGCACCTTCCACGGTGCTCATTTCTCCCACGAGTTCCGATAGCATGGCATTACCTTGTTCGGTTCGTTTCAGACTGAGTCCAGAGAGTTGCCGCAAATCGGCGGCGCTGGTGGCAATCCTGTTTAATTCCTGATGCATGTGGGCAATGGTTTCCACCGCCGTTGCTGCAATCTCGGACTGCTGCACCGAACTTTGCTCCACCTGAGCGGATGATCTTTCCAAGGCCGAAGCAGCGCTACTCACAGCTTGGGTGGATTGCTTGAATTCGGCGATGAGGACTCCCAGGTCGTGGCGAATTTTTTCACCACTGCGGGCAATGTGCCCCAACTCTCCAGCCAGATCGGCGTTGATGGGATGTGTGAAATTCCCTTGTGCCAGAAATTCCAGACTCGATACCAATTGGCCAGATGGGCGCACCAGAAAGCGCTGCAGCAACCACAAATAAATGACGAATGCAATCACGATGGCCGCACCAATCAGCGCCAGACTCAGGGCAATACCGTCTTGACCCTTGGCTGTTGCTGCTTGGGTTGCAGTTTCGGCCTGTGCCAGGATGCCATCACGCACCTGGGCCAGCATCTGGGCGGCCGGTGGGACGGCTGCCTTGACCGGGCGGTCGCCGGCTGTAGCGTCAGAATGGTTGTCGCGGAATGCGAGTAGTCCGGCACGGTAAGCCTGTCCGAGTTGTTCATGAAGGTCTGTAAACTGCTTGACACGATGCAAGGGTTCTTGCTGCGCTGGTCCCTGCAACTGGTCCATCAACAGTTGGCTGTTTTTTCGTACCGACTGCTCCTGTAACAAAAAGTCCGCCCAGCATTGGTCCAGAGCCTCGGGTTGGGAACCCTTCAGCACGACGCATTTCCATGCTTCACCCTGAGCGTTGAAGGCTGCTTGCAGGTTTCCCAACAAGCGCTCTTCCCGGAAAAAGCTTCCCATGTCCGAATTGAAGCGCTGAATACTGTTCCAGCTCATCCAGAATCCAAACAAGGTAGCTGCCAGGACCAGCGTGGTGCCAGTACCAGAGATGGACAGAAAGATCATGCGAAGACTAAGGGTGGATGGAGATTGTTTCATGAGGTCTCTCGTGGCGGTTACAAACCTGCAGTCATTGGGAGGGCGAACGGTCCAATCAGATTAGCGACAATAATCACAAATTCTTGAAAGGTGTCCCGGAGATTTATGGCAATTGACCCTGATTCCATTGACCCTGATCAAGAAGGGATCATACAGGGGAAGATCTTTCATATTGCCTACAGCAGGGCGCTTGCGCTCCTGATAGAATGGATACGAGACCGTCGCAAGATAAGCAAGATAAACAAGATAAATCCTCTGAACACTTGTACAAGGAACGGATATGGAGAATGTGATTCCGGACGTGGCCCTGATCGACAATAGCGACGAACGTGCGCCACTGGTGCTGGTATTGGACTGCTCGGGCAGCATGGCGGAAGAAAACAAGATGGGCCTGCTCAATGAGGGGCTCATTACTCTGGCCCAGGAACTCAAAAACGATCCCATCACGGCCCGTTGTGGAAGGGTGCTGGTCATCGCCTTTGGCGGGGATAATGATGTGGAGGTCATGGGCACTTGGACGGACGCCATGGACTTCACCCCTCCTGAATTGGTGGCAGGGGGCTTGACGCCCATCGGAACGGCCATGAAGTTTGCTTTGGAAGAAATTGAGGCCCAAAAAGAACAAATGCGCAGCGCGGGGGTTCCTTATAAACGGCCTATCATCATGCTCCTGTCGGATGGTGAGCCCACCGATGACGACTGGCAACGGGTGGCTGCAGAATGTAAAAATGCAGAAACAGCCCATAAGGTCAATATCATGGCCATAGGCATCGGACAGCAAGCCAACCGGGATATTCTGGGTCAATTCAGCAACAAGGGGGCTCTGAATCTCAACGGTCTGAAATTCAAGGAACTGTTTGTTTGGCTAAGCCGCAGCGTGCGCGCAGTTTCCCAGGCTCCGGCGGGTGGGACGGTGCAGCTGAATCCGGTGGATAGCTGGGCCCAGATGTCTACTTGAGGACCCTGCGGCTTTTCAATCCAGGCCTGGTCGTGTTTACTGCCCGCGGAAATAAGCACCGCATGGGTGGCTGGTGCTTTTTTCGCACCGCAATACTTGGTGGTTACGCTGCGCTAGATGCACCGCACAACGACAACCACCCAATCTCAACCCATCGAAGTGGGTGCGTTTGATGAGCTGGAAAATTGTGTCGGCCTCTGTGACGGGGAAGGGCCATCTGGATCAGAATCAACCCTGCCAGGATGCCCATTACCATGCGGTGGTTCAGGAGATATTACTGGCGGTGATTTGCGATGGAGCCGGCTCGGCCCAAAACAGTCAAACTGGGGCCACATTCATGAGTCGGCAGGTGGTTCGGGGTCTGTCGGCCTTGGTGGAGGACAAGGAGTTGCCCTCCTTACAGCCCGTCAATCAAGAAATTTTTACAGGCACCTTGCGAACCGTGATAGCCCATGCCCGGGACCAGCTCGCGGCAACCCTGTCTATCCCGGCGCCCGAGGAGATTTCTGCCTTGATTCCGGATCAGAACGCGGCTCAGCCTCTGCCTGTTCGCGCTTTTCCCCTGGAAGAAACCCGGCAGCAACAGCAACAGCAGGAAATGGAGAGGACACAGGTTTCGTTACGCGACTTTGCCTGCACCCTGGTCGGTTGTGTGCTATCCGATATGGGTGGATATTTTTTCCATATTGGTGATGGGTTTGCCATTCATCAGCAGGCCCAGGGTTTGGCTCAACTCTCCTTGCCGGAAAATGGCGAGTATGCGGATGAAACCTATTTTGTCACGGACCACAACTGGCAGGAACATTTACGCATTATGCCGGTCCCACCCCTGGATGCGGGCAGCTTTATTGGGTTGATGAGTGATGGCCCCGCACCCTTCGCAGTGAACAAAACGAAAACGGCTTTTTACTTGCCGTTCATCGAACCTGTGATGCGCTTTCTGCGTACCGTCCCCGAGGCTGAAGGTTGTCTGGCCTTGAAAAACTTGCTGGAAGATGAAAAAACCCATCGCATTACGGCGGATGACAAGAGTTTATTGCTGGCTTTCAAATCTTGAACTCTGACATCGTCTGGCACGCTCGGCGCGCTTTAGGCTTGACGCCCTAATCCCTCCAGGGCAGATCCTGCCGTTTACATGCATCCTTCAAACCCCATGTCCTCCCTTTCTACACGATTGATCTGGCCCAGTGGATTGCGGGAAAAGGTGCGTCTGTTACCCACCGGGAAGTCCGGTGGTGCGGGAGAAATATTCCATATTGAAGGAAAACCCGGTTACGTGGCAAAAATCTACCACGCCACCACCGACTCGGCACAGCGAGAGAAATACGCCCAAAAAATCGCCTGGATGATCGACAATAAACCCGATTTGCCAGAAATTCCTCCGGGGCACGAAGCGGTAGTCCAGTTGGCCTGGCCGGTGGCAGTCACCCAGGGTGCGCAAGGGTTTACTGGCTTTGTCATGGAAAAAATCGATTTTAGCCGAACTCTGGAACTGGATTACTTGTTGACGCGACGCCAGGCGGCCCAAGAGGGTTTTCAGGCGGATTTCGGAAAATTGGTCGCTATCTCCTACAATCTGGCTTCTCTCATCAGCTGTCTGCACAGCAAGAAAATTGCGGTGGTTGATCTGAAGCCCATGAATCTGAAAGTCTATAAAAACGAGTTATTTGTTTCAATCCTGGATTGTGACGGATTTCGAATTTATGCAGACAACTTCTCCTCGGAGGCGCCTCAGGTCACCCCAGAGTACCTGGCGCCCGAATTTCATGACAAGGCCGTGTCTCATCCCGAAGCCCAGGATTGGTTTGCATTGGCCACGATTATTTTCAGACTGTTGAATTTTGGCGTGCATCCGTATGGGGGAATCTCCAAGAATACCCAGGGTGTTCCCAGCGAATTGGCGCAACGCATCAAAATGGGGCTCTACCCCTACGGACGCATGCCTCATCGCACGGTCAAGGCGGTTCCGGCCAGCGTGCATGAAGCATTTCCAGACAAATTGCGGGAATTGTTCGACCGCTCCTTCGACTGGTCCGTGTCTGGTCGTCCCACGGCCGCAGAATGGATTGAAGTGCTGGGGGCCTATGCCAACAAACATACGGGCCTGATTCAGGCCTGTGCCAAAGGACATTTGCAGTTTGCCGGGAAACCTTGCCCCAGTTGTTTGCGCGAGTCCATTTTGCAAAAACATCAAGCCACGGCCCGGCGCAAAACCATTACGCGCCTGGCGCTTTCTCCGGGTAAAACGCTCAGAAATGTGCAGCGCAGCATGACCCGGGTCCCCAGCAGTCCGTTTCAGGCCGGACTGATCCGGGCTATAACCTAAATCATTAATTAAGTAATCTAAAAGTAAAGAATCATGTCTAACAACATATTCCTTGATGTCTAATTTCTTTTTAGAAGAATCAAACTTAATATTTCTTGA
>DAIDKJ010000058.1:281-7634 GCA_027450105.1 Ferrovum sp. | reverse complement strand
CGAAGAGGGTATCGGCGGGAAGCGGGCCGACCACGTCGATCCCCCGGGCGCGCGCCGCCTGCAGGGCCGGGATGATGACATCGATTTCCTCGCGTCCCAAATGGCCGGACTCTCCCGCATGGGGATTGAGCCCGGCCACCAGAATGCGTGGTTGAGGCAGATGAAAGCGCTGGCGCAAATCCCGCGCCAGAATATCCAGGACCTGATCCAGCAGGGAGCGCGTCAGGGCGTCGGGGACCTGGCGCAAGGGCAAATGGGTGGTGCTCAGCGCCACCCGCAGGCCGCCCCCCACCAGCATCATCACCACCCGTTCCACTCCCAAACGCGCGGCCAGATATTCTGTATGGCCGGTAAAGGGAATGCCGGCCTGTTCGATGACACTCTTTTGCACCGGCGCCGTCACCAGCGCCTGCAAATGCCCGCTTACGCAGGCATCCACCAGGCTATCCAGGCAGCGCAGTACATAGGGGCTGTTGGCGGGATCGAGTCGGCCGGGGTTAACCGCAGCAGCGCAGGGATGATGCCATAGCAAAGGGGGCGGCATGGATCCGTGGGCTTGCAGGAGCGGTGGGGGGGCGCTGGCATCGAACTCGGCGAAGGGATAGGGCAGGCCCAGTTGCCGGGCCCGTTGTTGCATCACGTCACGGTCGGCTGCCACCACCAGCTGCACCGGGAAGGACTGGGGCTGCGTGGCCAGCAACAGGCACAGGTCGGGGCCGATTCCGGCGGGTTCGCCGGCCGAAAGGCCAATGCGTGCCAGGGTCATGAGCGGGGTGGGTTTAGCGTTCGTCCAGGCGGATGTCCACGTACGCCTGGTCGCGCACCTGACGGGACCACTCGTCGTAGATTTCGTCCGATTTACGTGCGCGCAAGCCCTGTTTGGCCGTCATGCGGCGGCGTTCGGTGCTGGCATCGGCCTGGCGGACTTCCTGTAACTGCACGATATGCCAGCCCAGCGGGGTTTGAAAAGGCTGGCTGATTTCTCCGGGTTTGAGCGACTTGAGGACCTTTTCGAATTGCGGCAGGGTTTCGCCCTCGGAAATCCACCCCAGATCGCCACCGCGATTGCGGCTTTCATCCTCGGAACTGATGGTGGCGAGCTTGGCAAAATCTTCCCCCCCCTGCAAGCGCGCATACAGGCTTTGAATCTTGTTGCTGGCCTCGTTGGCTTCGGCCTCGGGGTTGACCTTGACCAGAATCTGGCGGGCGTGGAACTGGCTGATGGGCGCGGGAGCCTCGGTGCCCCGGCGGTCGATGAGCTTGATGATATGAAAACCGTTGGGGCTGCGTAAAATGTTGCTGTAACTGCCCACGGTCATTTTGCTGGCTGCATCGGCAAAGATGGAAGGCAACCGGGCCGCGGTACGCCAGCCCAGATTGCCGCCCTTGAGGGCATCGGGGGCCTCGGAATAGGCTGCAGCCACTTCGGCAAAGGGCTTGCCCTGCTTGAGCTGCTCCAGCGCTTCTTCGGCCCTCTTGCGGCGCGCTTCGACGCGTTCTGTGGTGGCCCCTTCCGGCACGGCAATCAGGATATGTGCCAGGTTGAGCTCGTCCTGGGCGGCGCTGCCCCGGGCGTTTTCTTCCTCGATCTGGGCGTTGACCTCGGCATCGGTGATGTTGACGCGGTTTTCCACCTCGCGCTCCCGCAGCCGGGCCAGGGTGATTTCGCCGCGAATATCCTCCCGAAACTTGTTCCAGCTCACGTTTTCCTTCTCCACGGCAGCGCGAAAGGCCGTCATGGAGAGCTTGTTTTCGGTGGCCAGGCGTTCCATGGCCTGATCCAGCTGGGCATCATCCACCTTGATGCCTTCGTCCTTGGCATATTGCAGCTGCACGTTATCGGAAATCATGCGATCCAGCACCTGGCGCATCAGCACGGCACGGGGCGGCAGCGCTATGCCCTGCCGCCCCAGCTGGCTGGCGATGAGATTGGTGCGTTCGGTGAGTTCGGAGAGGGTGATGATGTTGGTGTTGACCACCGCCACGATGCGGTCCACCAGGGGGTAGGTGGTTTCATCACCCGCAGCACCCGCAGCGGGTTGCGCTCTGCCGGAGGGCCCGCTTTTGTCGGCGGACTGGGGTGTGACGGGGGATGCGGCGGTGGCTGGGGGCGTGACGGGGGATGCAGTGGCGGCTGGGGGTGTGGCGGCCGGCGTGGCAGCGGACTGGGGCGTGGCGACCGCCGGGGAGGCTTGCGAGCTGTTGGCAGCGGGTACGGGTGGCGTGGTGTCTGCCGCGGCAAGTGCCAGGCTGACGCAAAGGAGAACCAGCCCAGGGGCCAGCAGACGTGACATCATTGATCGATCTCGTTGGTTTTCAGGTAACCGGGTATGTTACGCCGCAGGGCCACCATGGGATTTTGCCCCAGCCCCATGCCCCCCAGTTCCAATTGTATATAAATGGCCGCGTCGGTCTGAACCGAGGTGACTGCAAAACGCGTGTTGATCAAACGCAAGGCCCAGCATCCTTGATTATACTCAACCCCCATGAGCCCTTCCACCATCTTGTTGTCCAGCGTGGAATAGGCCAGGCGCCCCAAAAAGGCCACCTGCGAATTGATGGGCCATTCGCTGGACACATCCCATTGCTTGATGGCCGTGAGTTCGTTGATGGGAACCGGACTGTTGATGCCGGGAATCAAAGTGGTAATGGTGGTGGGTGTGGTGATGACGTTGGGAACCCCGGGTACCGGCGTATCGATGCGATAACTGAGGTTGAAGATTTTTCCTGAGGCGGGGGAATAGCTGGTGGTGGCCATCATCTGCTGCGTTTGCAGATTATGGGAGTTGAAATTGAAATAGCTGTCCAGCTTCCAGCGTTGTGAGATGGAGGCCGTCAAGGCCACCAGCACGTCCGAGGCCTGGGGCGGCGTGGGAAGTTGGCCGGGCAGTAGCACCGCATTGGGGGTGAAATAAAAGCGCTGTCCCAGCAGGGCATTGAGGGTTTCGATGCCGCTGGCAGGATCGATGAGGCGCGTGGTGACGGCCGCGGTGACCTGATTGGCGTTGTTGATGCGGTCGATGCCGTCATAGCGGTTTTCGGTGAAGATGGTGGCGCGGTTGAGGTCGGCCAACGCCGTGTCGAATACCGGCAACTGATTTTGGTTGCGATACGGGATGTACACGTAATACAGGCGTGGCTCCAGGGTTTGTTCAAAATCATGCCCCAGCAGATGGGTGTTGCGGTCAAAAAACAGGCCGCTGTCCACGCTGGTGATGGGCAGCAGGCGCGAGTAACTGTTTTGCGGCGCGGTGTTGTATTCCGTCAACTGATATTGCGCCAGATTCACGCCCGTCTTGAAGACCACATACCCCGCGCTGCTGCGCCAGGGCAGGCTCACGCTGGGATTGAGCACCAGGCGGTTGCCGCTGCTGATGGATTGGTAGTTGGCATTATAGGTAATGCCCTGGACTGTGACATTTCCCGGCGTGGCCCCCGGCCCCGGGCTGTTGAACACGGTGTATTGGGAGGCAAAATCATAATTGGGGCCACTATCGTTGTAACGCGCCCAGTGGGCCGATAGTTGGGGGCTCAAAGTAAACTGGGGCGTGGCCCCCACCAGGTTTTGGTAAGACACGGAATGGGCTTCCAGATCCCAGCCGGGGAAGCCGCTGTAGGCCAGGTTGAAGTTGCGCGGCAGGTAGGCCAGGCCCGGGGGACCCAGCAGCGAGCTCAAGTCCACCAGATAATTGGGGTCGGAGGCCGATTGCACATTGGCGTTGAAATTGAGCCCGGGCATGAGTTGTTCACTGTGAATCCAGGTGCCATACCAGCGGCTGGTTCCGGTCACCATGTCGTGGCTCATGTATTCGGTGGTGAGAGAGCCGCTCATGCCCGGTTCCATATACCGAAACTGGTTGCCCAATTGGGCGCCGCGCAAGCTCATGAAGCGCGGCGAGAAGGTGTCGTCCAGATTGGGGGCCAGATTGAAGTAATACGGAACCGACACATCCTGCCCGGTGGTGGTGGTGGAGCCGATGGTGGGTGCCAGCAGTCCGGAACGGCGCTGGTTGTCCAGGGGAAAACTGAGCTCCGGGGCATACAACAGCGGCGTCCCGTAAAAATCGATGGTGCCCTGATGGGCCACCCCTTCCTGGGTGGTGTGGTTCAAATCCACCTCGCTGGACTGAATGGCCCAGTCACTGCGTCCGGCCAGGCACGTGGTGTATTGGCTCTGGAGCAGTTTTTCCTGATCGGGGGCCACAAATTCCAGCAACTGGGCCTGACCCCGGGCATTCCAGGGCGGGGGTGGGGGCCCATCGCTGGGGCTGCGACTGGTGGCCGGGGGCGCCTCGCCCTGATAGCTGAAGGTGGGCGTATCCACATAGCCCTGGTGCGTGTCGAGGTTGTAGGTGGCATAGGGGCCATCCACCGTCATGCCGGCACGCCGCTGCAAATGCACATTGCCACTGGCCTGCACGTTTTGGGAGGGGGGCAGGTAATGCAGCTCATCCGAGGTGATGACCACATCCTGGCGGCGTAGTTCGGCATGCCCCTGGGCCACCATTTCCACATCGGTCTGGCTGGTCACCTGGTCGGCGCGGATGAAGAGCACCTTGTTTTCCGGTGGGGGCAGGGGCAGGACATAGCTGGGCGAGGCCTTGAGCGCCAGGCCCGGTGTGGCAACTCTTCCCGTACTGGTAAGGGCGGTGCTACCGGGGGGGCCGTTGACGGGCGTTTCTTTGCCGGGTGCACCGGCTTTGCTTGTGGAGACGCTGCCGCCAGGGGCTTCGGTTTCGCTCTCACTGGCGCTCGACGCGGTGCCGCCGGGAACTCCGCCCCCGCTGGTGGCGGGTGCGGTGCTGCCCGGTGCACCGCTCCCACTGGCCGGGGTGAGGGTGAGGGCATCGCCCGGCAGCGTGTGGGTGTCGCTGGAGGGTTGCGGGCGCAAGACGAGCGCCGGATATGGTGCGTCGCTCGGGGCCGTTGACTGGGCCACAACATTCGCCATCGGTGCCGCCAGCAGCAAGGTCAGGGCGTAACGAAGGGGTTTTGGACGCATTGCTTGGAAGCTTTCCGATAAATTTTGCTAAAATCTCACACTTTGACACCACAAGCAAATCCTGTGCATTTCCTCATCGAGGAACCCAGGAAGTTGCCCGCACGGGAGCCTTTCTTTTGCAGCGCCTGCATGCTTTGCACCACTGGGTGACCCAAACCCACCCGGCCCCCTTCGAGGCCTTGAGCCCGGCCTCTTCCGACGCCAGTTTTCGGCGCTATTTTCGGTTGACGTTGCCGCAGCAAACCCTGATCGTCATGGATGCACCGCCCGACAAGGAAGACTGCGCCCCCTTCATCCACGTGGCCGCCCTGTTTGCCCAGGCGGGGCTGCGGGTTCCCCAGGTGCTGCGCGCTGATCTGGCCCAGGGGTTTTTGCTGCTGACAGATTTGGGGCGCACCACTTATTGGGCGCGCTGGCAGGCTGCCGATTGCTCTCCCAGCGAAGCCACCTGGCGGCTGCAAGAGGCCCTGGACACCTTGGTGCCGCTGCAGTGCGCCAGCCGGCCCGGACAGCTCCCGGCGTACGACCAAGCCCTGATGCATCGGGAAATGGACCTGTTTGCCCAGTGGTATGCGCCCCATCAGTTGCAGCAGGTGCTCAGCGCTGCACAACAGCAGATCCTGGCCAACAGCACCCAGACCCTGCTGGAGAACCTTCTGGCGCAGCCCGTGGTCTACGTACATCGGGATTACCATGCGCGCAACCTCATGGTGCTGGATGCGGAGCGTGCGCCGGGTGTTCTGGACTTCCAGGATGCCGTGCTGGGTCCCATCACCTATGATGCCGTGTCTTTGCTCAAGGATGCCTATGTGCACTGGAGCGAAGAGCAGATATTGGATGCGCTGGTGCGCTACTGGGAAAAAGCCCGCGCGGCCGGCTTGCCGGTGCACACCGATTTCGGCGCATTCTACCGGGATTTTGAATGGATGGGGGTGCAGCGTCACTTGAAGGTACTGGGGATTTTTGCGCGCCTGTTTCATCGCGATGGCAAGGCCGATTACCTGCAGCATTTGCCCCGGGTAGCCCAGGCCCTGCACCAAACCTGCCGGCGCTATCGGGAATTGCACCCGCTGGCCGGGCTGCTGGAACAACTCTGGGGCCAGCATCCCCAGCAGGGCTATACCTTTTGATGTTTCCTCATGATGGCGCCACAAGCTCCGCGGCAGACTCTCCTGCAAGTTCTGCCACAAGTGCTGCAACAAGTTCCGCACCCGGACCACGCCCGGGCCTGCGCCAAGCCATGATTTTGGCGGCGGGGCGCGGGGTGCGCATGCGTCCGCTCACGGACCAGATGCCCAAACCCTTGCAGCGTGTTCGGGGCAAGCCCCTGATCGAATGGCAAATCGAGGCCCTGGTGCGCTCGGGACTGCGCCACCTGGTCATCAATGCCAGCTGGCTGCAGCAGCAACTGCAGGACCAGGTGGGGGACGGGGCGCGGTGGGGGGCACAGGTGCACTGGTCCTGCGAGGAACAGCCCCTGGGAACGGCCGGGGGCATTGCCACCGCCCTGCCCTGGCTCACCGACCCGGCATTTGTGGTGGTGAGTGGCGACATCTTTACGCACTTCGACTACGCCACGCTCCTGCAGGGCTGGGAGCAGTGCAGCCAACCAGCGGGGCCACAGTCCCCGCTTTGTGGCCCCGCTGAAGGCGCAGGGGCGCAGGTGCCGCAGGTGCCGCAAGCGCACCTGGTGCTGGTGCAGGATGCCCGCTATCCTTGCGACTTCACCTTGCAGGCAGGGCGCATCGGTCTGCCCCAGGCGGGGCTTCCCGCGGGAACCTATGGCAATATCGGCGTGTATCGGCGCGCCTTTTTTGAAGCCTTGCCGCGCCACCGGGCGCTGGACCTGGGCCCCATGTTGCGCCAGGCGGCCAGCGCCGGTTGCCTTTCGGGGCAATGGTGCCAGGCTCTGTGGGAAAACGTGGGCACGGTCGAGGATTTGGCGCGCCTAAACGCTTGTTAGCGCATTCCCCTTCTTGGGCGAATACCACACCAGCCTTGCGCCAAGAGGGGGTTAAGCGGACGGTTTGGTTTTTCCGGTACACTGCTGGATCATCGGCCAATTCCCCCAGGACGTCATTCATGTCTGTAACTGCAGTGTTGGATCAAAAGACCGGGCCATCCTGGTCAACTCCCCAAGGGCATCGTTCATGTCTGTAACTGCAGTGTTCGATCAAAAAGCCGGAGCATCCCGGACCACTCCCCAAGAGCCTCGTTCATGGCTATGACGACCGTGTTTCGGCCCCTGGCTGGCCCATCACCCGCCAACCCCCCCAGGGGGCCTCGGCATGGATGAACGCCTGCAAAAAATTTATCAGGCCCGGCGCAAGCGCTTGGCACGCACCCTGGCG
>DAIDKJ010000058.1:0-271 GCA_027450105.1 Ferrovum sp. | reverse complement strand
CAGGTGTACCGCAATGCGGATACCCATTATCCCTACCGTTGGGATAGCCACTTTCATTATCTCACCGGGTTTACAGAGCCCGAGGCGGTGTTGGTGGTGCTGGGGGACAAACGCCCCACCAGCATCCTGTTTTGTCGCGCCCGTGATGCGGCTCGGGAAATCTGGGACGGACGCCGCTTGGGGCCGCGCCGCGCCCCGGCCGCCCTGGGTGTGGATGAGGCCTGGCCCATGGAACAGTTGCCCCAGCGTCTGCCCACCTTGCTGGCCAACC
>DAIDKJ010000057.1 GCA_027450105.1 Ferrovum sp. | reverse complement strand
TCTTCTGCTAGCCAAGAGGCATGCGTCAAAGGCATCAGGTGCCCTGCATCCTGCCGCATGACCAGTGGCACTTGCGAAAAGCAGGCGCGGCTATGATCCGCGCGGACGATGAGATCATTGGCGCCGCAAAGGGCCATGACCGGGCATTCAATGGTTGCGAAGGCTTTGCGCAGATCCCATTGTTCCAGCCATTCCAGGCCTTGCAGCAGGCGCAGTGTATTAAGAGCGGGGATGCGTGTTTGAGCCTGCGTCGAGAGTGGGGCTCCCAACAGGTGTTGCGTCCTTGAGGACGATTCCGAATGAATCGAAGGGGGATTTACCGATGATGCGTCTAACGACTCGCAGCGCCGCAAAAAATCTGTCACTACCGATGCGGGATCTTGTTGCAAACGGTTTTTCATGCGTCGTACCCAATGGGGGTTGACTCCGGGAAAGCCTTCGGCGGCTACAAACCGCGTAAAGCTGTTGATGCAGATCAGACCGCGCCAGGGTTGCGGAATATGCATCATGGACCACAGAAGCCCCAGGGAGTGCGTGATGACGATCGGGTTGTCCACCACAGGTATTTCAGGTGTGGAAAAAAACCCCAAATCAACCCGGCTGATTTTCGTGGAGGGGAAAGAAGGGATTATCAGATCCCATACCGTTGGGCCCATGGCCCAACCATGCACGAAGAGCAGTGACTCATTCCGAGGGGCTGGAAGAATTGGTCGTTCCCGAGTCAAAAGGGAATTCCAGGGCATGCAAGGCGTCTGTCGATGAGGCTATTGCGCGGCATGATCTTTCAGCATGACAGCGCTTTCTTCCAGAATACCTTGAAAGCCACTCTTGTCCAGATTGCAGCGTTCCAAAATCAACGCCCCACAGTTTTGCCAGTCCATTGAACCCTCATCGCCGGTTCTGGTGTCCATGACGCGCTCGGCCATCAGGCCAACTGCAATTAAATTGAGGGCATCAGAAAATATGGAGTCCTGAGTGGATTGTTCGATCCACTCTGAGGCCACGCGATTGTACTCATGATGATAACGGATTGCCAAGATGATGTGACGATGTAATCCCCACTCCTGGGCCATGAGGGATCCTACTTTGGCATGATCCATCCCGTGGGCATCGTGTTCCAGTTGAACCAGGGGCTTGTGACCGGTTTTGGCAAGTTTCTGGGTGTCCATGTAATGTGGGATGCGGTCTAACAGTAGCAGTGTGCCGCAGTTCTGGAAGAGACCATAAGTGAATGCCAGATCGCTACTGATCAGGCGCAGTCGATTGGCCAGATATGAGGACACCAGGGCTAAAAGTGCAGATTCTTCCAGAAGGCTTGCTGCTTCCACCCGGTGTTTTGCCGACACTAGATTTCTCAGGGCAATACCGGTCACGATGCGCGTGAGGGAAGAGAGTCCCAGCAGGCCAATGGCATGTCGGATGGATGTGACCTTTAATTGCAGACCGTAAAAAGGGGAATTGATGATTTTGATGAGTGCAGCGGAAAGACCCATATCTGCGCTGATGAGTCGCTCGATTTGCCTGAAATCCGGGGTTTCCTGGTTGATTTCATCATCCAGTTTGAACAGGATTTCGGGGCGCGAGGGCAGGCCAATGTCGCGAATCGTTTGTTCTAGATCGTCATCCATGGAGTCCATTGGGTTAATGTCCTTTTTCCGTTGTGGTCAGGCGACCATCGTTGGTCAAGAGTCCGCGTTCTCCCGCCTGCCATAGATAGAGCGCCAGATAGGAGCGATAAGGGCTGGCTCGATCGGGATCAAAACGATAGCCTGGTTGTTGCAAGGAACCGAACTGTTCCAGTGCGCTAAGTGCCCGTTGCAAACCCCGATCCCCTTGGGGAAAAACATCCTCGCGCCCCAGGTAGAACAATTGAATGATGGCGGCCGTCCAGGGGCCAAGGCCGGGGTGTCTGATGATTTCCTGGGTCAGAGCCTGGGGTTCCAGGGTGCGCCAATGCTCTAACGCATCCGGGTCGTTACCAATTTTTGCTCCCAATAGGCACAGTGCCCTTGCCTTGGCCCCATTCAGACCACAGGCCCGAAAACTGTCAAAATCCAGTTGCCATGAGCCTGTCAGAGCATTACGCTGTGCGGCTAGGACGATGCGTTTATAAATTGTCTCGGCGGCCTTTCCCGACAATAATTGGCCAGTTACTACGCGCACCACGGCTTCGGGAAGTGGCATGGATTGGGCCACCAACGCAGGGACTGGTGACAATTGAGCAAACAGACCCGCGTGCTCCGGATAAGTGCAACCAAGAAACTGTTTGATGTCGGTAGACACGGGCGGAGGGCGCTCTGGAGGGGACTGTCGGCTCGCGCAAAAGGAGGTTTGAGGCCCCCAGTCTACCAGATTCATACCTGGTGATTGAACCGGTGACCTCGAGTCGGAGAGTTCTTTCGAGCTTTGGCGACGGGAGACTGCAACAGGATATGGCAGGAGCGCCACCTGGTCAGAGGGGTTTGCCGGGGGCAAACTCGTGCCAGGAATTGTCAGGAAATTCCTTACCAACAGGGGGAAATCATGGGTTTTGCTTGGCGCGAACAACTGAGTGTGGGCAATGATGTCATCGATTCGGACCATAAATATCTCGTGGATCTGATCAATCGGGTGGAAGAAGTCCTCAAAACCAAAAACAGTAAGGCACTGCCCGAGGTGCTGGACAGTCTTTCCAAGTACGCCTTGGTTCACTTTTCCCGGGAGGAAAAGATCGCTCAGGCAGCCGGCTATGTGAGTACCTCCCAGCTTAGCCAATCTCATCATGCACTCACCCAGCAACTCGATGAGATCAAGGCGGAAATGTTACAGGCACATATGGACTGGTCGAGCACGGCCGTGGATCATTTCGTGAGTTTTTTGCGCCGCTGGCTCATCGAGCACGTGATCAAGGAAGATTTGCTGATGAAGGATACGCTCAAGCGCTTTTCACCTCGCTTCGACCCCCGTTGAACCATTTTTTTGACAAATATCAATACGGTGATTTGTACCCCGTGTAATCATAGTTTAAAAATGTTGCGCTGCAGTATTGTTGCGCGCACCTTGCGGGATCGAGTCAATCGGGGGGGCTTTTCTGTTCCAGACCCTGACTGCATGCGCTCCTTCAAGCTTCTTGATCAGAGGTCACATGAAGTACTTTTACTGGAACGAACGTTTTGAAATTGGCATTCCCATCGTAGACCACCAGCATCGCTGCCTGGTGGATCTGATCAATGCACTGGCCGAAACGGTCTCGGATGGCAGTGGTCTGCTGGATGTGAAAGAAGTCCTGGAGCGGTTGACCCGCTATGCCTCGGAACATTTTGCCGACGAGGAAAAATTGCTGGCTCAATCCACCCTAGGTGATTTCGAAAAGTCGGCGCATCAACGCTCCCATCAGGCCTTTATCGAGGAAATTCTGACGATTGCGCGGGATGAAAACCTTGAAGATGCAGCCGGTCTGGAAAAAATCCTCGAGTTTCTTACCACCTGGTTGATCTCCCACATTTTGCGAGCAGACAAGAGTTTGGGCGAGAATCTACAACCCGCTCCCAATTCTCCACCCGCGCAAACCCCCGATGCATTGAGCGTATCAGCGGTTGAGCGGGTTTTGATTGCAGCACTGTCAGAGACAGAAAAGCGCTTTCGCCTGATTTCCGATCATGCGCCCACCTTCATCTGGATTTGTGACCCCAACGGGCGGCGGGGATTCATCAACAAGACCATGATCGACTACATTGCTGCAGAACTCTCACCGCAAAAAGAGTTGGATTGGTCAAACGCCATTCATCCTGAGGATCGCGCGGGATATGAACAACTGTTAGATCAGATCCTGAAACACCCGCAATCGAAGGATGCCGAATACCGAATCCATAAACCGGACGGTAGTGTAGCCTGGATTCTGGAACGTATCGTTCCGCGGTTCGACTCGGGGGGGAAATTTCTGGGGTTGATTGCCTCCGGCACGGATATCACCAACATCAAGCAGTCCGAACGCTTTCTGGCTCAAGCCAACCAGGAACTGGAGCGTGAAGTGGCGCGTCGGACAGCACAACTGGAAGCGCTCATGCTGACCGATCCGCTCACGGGAATCGGCAACCGACGTTTCATAAACGCACGATTGGAGGAGGAAATTGCCCGTGCTCAACGATATGGAATGGATCTGACGGTGGTATTTATAGACGTAGACCATTTTAAACAGGTCAATGATCGTTATGGGCATGGTATTGGGGACATGGTTCTGCAAACTGTGGCGCGCTGTATCAAGGAGGGAATTCGCAACAATGATCAGTGTGCGCGCTTTGGCGGAGAAGAGTTCATCCTGCTCTTGGTGGAAACGGATGTTGCAGGAGCCTGTGAAGTGGCGAACCGGATGCGTGCAACCGTAGCCCTGGAAAGCCAGAAATCTCATGGGTTTACCGTAACTATCAGCGCTGGTTTGGCACAATTCAAGAAGGGCGATACGGTGGAATCTCTCACCAATAGAAGCGATCGTGCACTGTATCTTGCCAAGGAGCAGGGAAGAAATCGCTGCGTGATCGAAGCCTGAGGTGCCCCGCTGCCCTGACATCGTTGCATAGTCGAAGATTGGCTGTTCTTGTATAGCTTTTGAAGTCCAGGTAGATCCCGCACGAATGTTGCCGCGCTCTCGTTTTGTGGGATAGTTGCTCAGGAATACGGCGATAGTATGGAAACAATCTGGTATCGTGAAAAACAATGGACCCGTTTCGCAAAATGAAATCAACTACAGCGAGACGGAAACCTTCGTCTCCACAACCGATGTCAAGGGCATCATCACATCGGCCAATGATTCTTTCGTGCGTATCTCAGGGTACGCGCTTGAGGAATTGATCGGCAAAAACCACAACCTTGTGCGTCATCCGGACATGCCAGCATGGGCCTTTCAGGACATGTGGGATACCCTGAAACAAGGTCGCCCCTGGCGTGGCATTGTCAAAAATCGCGCCAAGAGTGGCGACCATTATTGGGTGCAAGCCACTGTTTCGCCGATCATCCGTCAGAACAAGATCGTTGGCTATCTCTCCCTCAGAAAAAAACCTGCGCGCAGCGCCGTAACCCAAGCCGAAGCCCTGTACCGTTCGGCACCGGCAACAGGCCCTCGGCGACAGGTTTCATTTGCCCTCTGGTTTCAGAACTTATCCCTGCAGTATAAATTGCAGCTCTTGCTGCAACCGGTCATTCTGATCCTGCTTTCCTCGCTGACCTTCTATATATACGGAGTTATCAAGCAAGGGATTCTGGATGAAGCCTATAGCAAGGGACGAGGCGTTTCCATGCAAGTCATCGATGGGGCCAACATGCTGATGATTACGGGCACGATCAGTGACCCCGAAACCAGAAAGACCCTGCTCAAAAAAGTGATCGAGGGCCAGTCATTACAATCCCTGCGTTTACTCCGTTCCAAACAGGTGGCGGAACAATATGGTCCTGGTTTGCCCGAGGAACATATGGACGATCCAGTGGTCAACCGGGTGCTGGAAGAATCCATTCGAACTGGGGTGGCCAAACCCTACTATGCCATGGAAAACAAGGACGGAAAGTGGCAGATGCGAGTAGTGGCACCGTATTTGTTTTCCCATGATTTTCACGGCACCAATTGCCTGACTTGCCATTTGGCCAAGGAAAACTCTGCTGGGTGTGCCTCTGATTTCACCTTCGATCTCACGGACAAGTTTGTAACCTTGCGCCACATTCTGTGGACTGCCATTGTGACTCAAATTGCCATCCAGCTTGCCTTGTTCATCTTGATTTCCTGGAGTGTACGGCGTTTTGTGCTGCGTCCGGTACAGGAAATTTCGGCGGATATTCACGATATCGTGGACGGGGATTTTTCCAAGCCCACAAACATTTCACGCAAAGACGAGATGGGCGTCATTTTATGTTCGGTGCAATCCATCAAGGTGCTGATGGGAGCCGTGGTGGATCAAATCATGACAGCCACGCGCCGGATTGATCAAAATCTGGAATTGATGACAGAGTCGGTTGCCTCCGCGGGTCATGTCAGCCATCAACAATCCACGGCCACACAGGAAATGGCGGCGGCCATCAACCAGATTTCTGCCAGTATCGATCAGGTGATGGAAAATAGTGCCCATGCCATGCAATCCTCCACGCAATCCGAAAAAATCGCCATGCAAGGGGGGGAGAAGGTGAAGGAAATCATTTCCGACATGGTCTCGGTGGGCAGTGAAGTCATCAAGGCCGCTGCGTCCATCGAAGAATTGGGGCAGCTATCCAGCCAGATTGGCGGTATTATCGGGACGATCCGAACCATTGCCGAGCAAACCAATCTGCTGGCGCTCAACGCAGCGATCGAGGCAGCCCGCGCCGGGGAGCAGGGCCGGGGATTTGCCGTAGTGGCCGATGAGGTGCGCAAGCTGGCCGAGCAAACCTCACGCAGTACCGGCACCATCGAGAAGGTGGTGTCGGCCATTCAACAAGGAACGGAACAGGCTGTCGCACAAATGAATACTGTGGTCCAGCGCGTGCAACACGGCGAAAAAATTGCGCAGGATGCAGGCCAGGGTATCGACGAAATCCAGTCTGGGGCTTCGGGCATGAAACATGAAATGGAAGGGATCACCAATGCCATCAGGGAGCAGGATCTGGCTGGAAAAGACATTGCATCAAACGTGGAACGCTTGGCCGGCATTTCGGAACAAAACGCCAGTGTCATCGATAAGGTGGAAAGTGCTGCTGAAGTGTTGCGCGGGTTATCCCGGGATTTGCGCAGTTACTCAGAAAAATTCCGTTTATGAGAATGTTCGTCTCAAGAGGAACCGCGTAAATTTGTGGGGCTCCTGTGCTACTTTAGCCACAGATTTGTTCATCGGTGGCAGCAATTTCCTCAAAACCGCTGCCTTCCTCTCCACCGAATACCTTGCCATTTCATATCCACTTTCCGCCCCCAGCCTCTGAATTATAAAAAATCAAATAACGCGACAGATTTCCTGACACTGGGGGGCCCCAAGCGGCACCTTGGATGCCGTCGACATGGTGGGACCCAACAACGTTGCTGGCGGCGTTTATACTGATGCGACGGGGCATGCCCAAGGCTTTGTCTATTCCAACGGTACTGTTTCGACGATCAGCCTGCCCAGCAATCTATCCTCTGGTTTTATCCAAACAATTGCTGCAGTAGGGCCCAATGGCCAAGTGGTTGGTACGTACTACTACGATCTCACCAATCATGGGTTCGTCTACGCCAACGGCACTTTCACAACGATTGATGCCCCAGGCGCAGGAGCGGCGGGAAGCCCGGGGACGTTTGCACAGGGAATCACTGCCAGTGGTCACGTTTACGGTACGACCTACTTTAACAATGATCCTCTTGGCCCGACCGATCCGAGCTACGTGTATTACTGGCAACCGCACGTATTTGTCGAGCCGACAGTGATCGGCACACCGGTCGCATAAATCACAATGGCATTAGGGGTTCAGTCAAATTGACTGGGCCCCTGGCGGGGTACTCGATAGGATATTAGTTGAATGAAAATGCAAAGCCCAACGCCGTCTCCAAGACGGCGTTGGGCTTTCCAGGCCCTTAAATTGGAGGGCACGGGAGCCCGTTCCTGCTGCGTGTGGTGGGATACCCCCAATCATACCCCCAAATGTGCTGGCTAGGGGTAGTTGAGGGCGACTTGATCGCAACAAACCGGGCAGCTCCAGCCGCGCGGCTGGCCCATCGCGTTGTGGGGTAGCCCT
>DAIDKJ010000056.1 GCA_027450105.1 Ferrovum sp. | reverse complement strand
CTGTCCGGTTTCAGCCGCAAAGGCCATGGGAATTCCAAACCCGAAAGCGATGCCGAGATAGGCTTGTGGCAGGGGGAAAAAGCGCTTGGTCAAAGGGTAGCTGGCGGCCAGAAACAGGGCTGGCAAGGCCAGCAAGATCGTGAGCATGTTGCGTGTCAGTACTAGGGCAAATGCCAGCAGACTCACACTGCCGGCCAAAAACAGGGCTTCCTTGACGCTGACTTCGCCCGTTGTGAGAGGACGTTGGCAGGTGCGTTTGACGTGTCGGTCCACGTTGCGGTCGGCTAGATCGTTCATGACGCAACCCGCCGAACGCATGAGAAGGGTACCCAAACAGAAAACCAGCAAGTTGGCCCAGGTGGGATGTCCGTCGCTGGCAAGCCACAGGGCCCACAAGGTGGGCCAGAGGAGCAGTAGGGTGCCAATGGGTTTGTCCAGCCGCATCAAGCGCCACCAGGCAGAAAGACGGGCGCGTCTGCTACCAATGGGTAGAGGATCGAGCGGCTGGAATGAGGGAGAAGAGTTTTTCATCGCGTGATATGCGCCGTGGCGTGTTCAGGCCGGATGGCTTTGCAATAGTCTGACGAGTTTACGTACAGCCACCGGAGTGGCTTCTCGTTGTAACTGACGTAAGGTAAACCAATTCTTGTCGTCCGTGCAAGAAATGGGAAGAGAGTGCGCAAGATCCACCTGTAACAGGTGCGGCTCGATATCCAGATGAAAATGCGTGAACGTGTGCCGCAGCGTTGCCAACCGCTCCACTTCGCGGGTGAACAAGCCCCATTTCTCCCGAGCCTGCTGCAAGGGGTCCAGTATCGGGTCCAGTTGGGGAAAACACCATAACCCACCCCACAGTCCGCTGGAGGGTCTTTTTTCCACCAGAAATCTTCCGTCGGGAGTCCGCAGCAAAAGCATTCGGGTAGACTTTTGCGCCAGTTTGCGGCGCGGCCGGGCTGTAGGGAAATAGTCCTGTTGCCCTAGTTGATGGGCCTGACAGATGCTTTGCAGGGGGCAATCCACGCACAGAGGGCGCCGCGCGGTGCACAGGGTTGCACCGAGATCCATCAACCCCTGAATGTAAACGGCGCCATCCTGGGGCGGTAACAGGCGCTCGGCCAATTGCCAGAGCTGACGTTGTACGGCACTGCTGGAGGGAACTCCAGTAATGGCAAATACGCGTGTCAAAAGACGCTTGACGTTACCATCCAGGATCGCATGGGGTGTTTCTCCACAGAAGGTGGCGATGGCGGCGGCAGTGGAACGGCCAATGCCGGGAAGCCTGAGCAGGTGAGCAGGATCAGTAGGAACACAACCCTGGTGATGGGTGCAAACCCATTGGGCGGCGCGATATAGATGGCGTGCGCGGGCATAGTACCCCAGTCCGGCCCAAACCTTGAGCACTTCTTCCAAAGGGGCGCCAGTTAGTGCAGTGACAGTGGGAAATCGTTCCATGAAGCGCAGATAATAAGGAATGACGTGCACGACTTGAGTCTGCTGCAACATGACCTCGGATACCCAGCGTGCATAGGGATCGCGGGTTAGTTGCCAAGGCAGGTCGTGGCGTCCGTGCTGTTTTTGCCAGTGGATGATGGTGGCTGCAAAGTGTTCCAAATACCGTGGCTCCAAGGCGGCGAGAGTGCTCTCTCAACCTATTGATCCGGCCAGCAAATGGCAGGACTTTCTTTGACCAGTACTTTGTTCGTCACAGGGCGAGCATGTCATTGGTTGATTGTATTTGCTGGCCGGATCAATAGTTGAACAAGTGAGCGCCAGATAGTGTACCAGTGAGGCGCCCTTGAGAGGCAAATGCTTCCGTCACCGTTCTGCGACGGCCGAGCACTGCCATCAGGATTCGCTCAAGCGCGTTCTCATCCATGGACTGCGCACTCATCGTTCGGCGGAATTGCAGGATTTCCGGCCACTTCCCATCAACTCCCGTGACGAGTCCAAAAGACTGCGGGTGTCGAGCACGACGCACAGGCCCGCCAATAGCGTTGTTTTCTCTCGGCCGCCAGCGCGGCATCGATCTCGGCGAGGCCTTCATCGATTGGCAACCCGGCATAGGCCTCGGCAATACGCTCGCTCAAGGCATCGAAATGCTCTCGCTGCGGCGTATGCGGACGAACAGTTCGGCATCGACGGGGGCCGCAACGGGTTTGCCATCCTTGCTGATGACGACGCTGTCGTTGCGGTACTACACCTGGTTGAGCATCTCACCCAGGTTCTGGCGGAAGTTCACGGCGCTGACTTCAGAGATCATTACGCACCTCTGACCATATTGATTGATATGGTCATTATGATTAAAGGACGACCTGGTGTCTACCCGGTCAACGCTTCGGTGAGCCTATCTGCGAGGCTTGATCCGCCTTGGACAAGCCCCCATGGGTTGTGGCCAAACTGCGCTATCTCACTGGGACCTGGCTCCTCTAGCAACCATGCGCAAAGAGAATCCTACCTATGCATGGACCCACTTTTTGGATTTTCCTGGAAGTCTTCGAAATGATGCGGTGGAGCGGGTGAAGGGAATCGAACCCTCGTCTTAAGCTTGGGAAGCTTCTGCTCTGCCATTGAGCTACACCCGCGGCAAGCCGTGATTCTACGCTACTACCCCACTGAGCTCAACGTGTTACCGGGTATGCTCTTGAGGCAAGGTTGAAATCTTCTGCCGGGGTTGGAGCGCGCTTTGTGCAACTACTGACTGCAGAGGGTTTGGTGGGGACTGCTTTCTGATAGAATGACCCTTCATCTCCCCGGTACCCATTGTGATTCATCTAACGATCAACGGACAGGCGTATGCTTTTGAACAGCCACCCACTGCTGCCCAATTGCTGGAGCAGTTGGGCTTGAGCGGGCGTCGCGTTGCTCTGGAGCGTAATGGGGAAATCTTGCCCCGCAGCTTGTTTGAACACACCGTTTTGGTCTCAGACGATCGCCTGGAAATCGTTGTGGCCGTCGGTGGCGGATAATTCAACTCATGCCCATGATAAACGACGATCCCTTCATTTTGGCCGGTAAACCGGTGCGCTCCCGACTTCTGGTGGGCACCGGTAAATATGCCAGTTTTGAACAAACCCGACTAGCGATTGAAGCCAGTGGTGCTGAAATCGTGACAGTTGCCATTCGGCGCACCAATATCGGGCAAGACCCAACCCAGCCTAGCTTGCTGGACGCCATTTCTCCCGCACGCTATACGTTGCTACCGAACACGGCGGGCTGCTATACAGCCCAGGAAGCAGTGCGTACCCTGCGTTTGGCGCGCGAGCTACTGGATGGACATACCCTGGTGAAGCTGGAGGTTTTGGGCGACGCGCACACGCTCTATCCCAACATGGTAGAAACGCTCGAGGCAGCGCGCATTTTGGTGAAGGAGGGGTTTCAGGTCATGGTGTATTGCAGCGACGACCCCATCTTGGCGCAACGCCTGGAAGAGATTGGTTGCGTGGCCATCATGCCTTTGGCATCTCTGATCGGCTCTGGGATGGGGATTCTCAACCCCTGGAATCTGGGGATCATACTGGATACAGTCAAGCTGCCCGTCATTGTGGATGCCGGCGTGGGCACTGCTTCCGATGCCAGTATCGCCATGGAATTGGGTTGTTCGGGTGTGCTCATGAACACGGCCATCGCTCAGGCCAGGGACCCGGTACTCATGGCAAGCGCCATGAGCAAGGCGGTACAGGCTGGACGGGAGGCTTGGCGTGCGGGACGAATGCCCAAAAAGCCCTACCAGGCAAGCCCAAGTTCTCCGGTTGCCGGATTGATGGACCCGGTTTGAGGCGTTCTCACGCCGGTCACGGGTAAGCGGGTTCTATCCCCATGTCGCAAGAAAACCATCGTCCCATTCGCAGTTTTGTGTTGCGCCAAGGTCGGATTTCCGTGGCCCAACAGCGTGCGTTCGATTCCCTCTGGGCGCAATGGGGGATTGATTTTTCTGCGCAGGTCGTGCTGCGTCAGCAGTATCCTGATTTTTTTGATGCGCACAGTCCTCTGGTACTGGAAATCGGTTTTGGAATGGGGGAGACCACGGTAGCCATTGCCCAAAGACTGCCCAACACACACTTTTTGGCGGTGGATGTGCATCGTCCCGGCGTGGGCAGTTTACTGAAACGCATTGACGAATCAGGCGTGAAGAATATTCGGGTACTGCGTCATGACGCAGTGGAGGTGGTTACACATTTATTGGTACCGGGTTCTCTGGATGGAGTGCATCTGTTTTTCCCCGACCCTTGGCCCAAGAAGCGCCACCATAAGCGACGCCTGGTCCAACCGGACTTTGTGAAACAGCTGGTCAATCGTCTCAAACCGGGAGGCTATGTGCATATGGCCACGGACTGGGAAGAATATGCCCAGCAAATGCTGCGGGTATTGCAGGCTGAACCGGATTTGCAGAATACCAGCGACACCTTCTCAGTTCGTCCCGCGTATCGGCCCCTCACCAAATTCGAGCAGCGAGGGTTGCGCCTCGGTCATGGAGTCTGGGATCTCATATTCCGCAAGCCGTTGTAAATCGATTCCCTCCCGTTGTAGCAGGGTTTTCTTGAGCGCCAACCCCAAACCAAAACCGCCCAATTGGCCGTGATGCGCAATCACGCGATGACAAGGGACAAGAAAGGGCACCGGATTGGCGCCGCAGGCACTTCCCGCCGCTCGAGCTGCACGCGGGCGTCCGGCCAGAGCAGCCACTTGGCCATAACGCAGCAATCGACCTTGGGGAATGCGCAGCAATACTTCCCAAATGGCTTGCTGAAAGGCGCTTCCCTTCAGGTCCAGCGGCGCCTGCCAGGATTCCAGGGGGCGCTCCAGGGCGCCAGCCAGGGCGTCACTCCAGTCTGACGGAAACCGAGGTGAATTTTCCCAGAGCTGCGATCCGCTGTCCACGGTGAGGCCATGTTGGCGCAATGCTTGCGTCTGTAGTTGGTCACAGGCCTGGGAAAAGGTGGGGGCCAGGCTGGCCCACTGGATTCCATGCCGGCCCGCAAGGGATATCAAATAGCCCGAGGTGGTCTCCCTAATTAAATAGTAAGTCATCACATTCACTCCAAAAACGCCTGTAACACATCATTCAGGAAGCGTTGACCCAGAGGGGTGGCGCACAACCGCTCGGGATTGGGGGATAGTAATCCCCTTGCTCTGAGTTGCTCCAGGGTGGCCTGGATAGTGTGTAATGGCAGACCAGTGTACTGCTGGAAATTGGAGGCGGTCACTCCCGCAGTGAGACGCAAGGCATTCATCATGAATTCGAAGGGTAAATCCTGGGGCTTCACGACGTGTTGTTCTTGCACCGGGTGGCCCTGCGCTACGGCACGCAGATAGTGATCGGGGTGTTTGGGGCGCATTTGACGCAAAATGCCTTGCGGCGTAGTAATTTTGCCATGGGCGCCTGCGCCCAGGCCGAGATAATCGCCAAAGTTCCAGTAGTTGAGATTATGCTGCGATTCCTGGCTTGCTTGAGCATAGGCTGACGTTTCGTAGTGGTGGAAGCCCGCCTGAAGCAGCAGCTGGTGAATGTTTTCCTCTATTTGCGCCACCTTGTCGTGAGAGGGTAATGGGGGTGGAGTTCGGGCAAAGGGCGTGTTGGGCTCTAAAGTCAATTGATAACAGGACAGATGTGTGACCCCTAACCCCAGGGCAATGCGAACATCTTGCTGAGCCTGCTCCAGCGTTTGCAAGGGTAGTCCGTACATCAGATCCACATTGACGCGCTCAACACACTCTCTGGCCAAGCCCACGCTTTGGTAGGCGCTGTCACTATCGTGAATACGCCCTAGGCGCTTGAGATGATCGGGATCGAAGCTTTGCACGCCGAGAGACAGGCGCGTGATCCCAGCGTTGCGATAGCCTTCAAAACGGTGCCTGTCCACGGTTCCCGGATTGGCTTCCAGAGTGACCTCGGCCCCATCCATGAGGGGGAGTTGACTGCGCAAGACGTGCAGCAAATGATGCAGCCCTTGCGCCGAGATCAGACTGGGGGTTCCACCGCCAAAAAAAACAGAATGGACCGGACGCCCCTGAATGAGTGGCAAAGCAAACTTCAGGTCGGTAATGAGGGCCTGTACATAGGCTTGTTCGGGTAGGTCGGTGCGTAGAGCGTGGGAATTGAAATCACAATAGGGACATTTTTGAATACACCAGGGGAAGTGGATGTATACGGACAAGGGGGGCGGTATGAGCGGTTGTGCCACGACAATCCTGGACAATAGAGAAACAACCAGATCCGGGCTATCCGTGGCGCTGCTGCAGTTGGCAAAGCAAATGCTGGAGTGCTTGGCCCCGGTGGCTCACCTGGTTTTTTTGAGACAAGGATAATTCGGCGGCGGTGCACCCCAGGGAGGGCACAAAGAAAAAGGGATCGTAACCGAACCCTCCAAAGCCTTGCGCACTGTGCTGAATCTCCCCGTTCCAACGTCCCTCGGCAATCAGCGGCGTGGGGTCCTGGGCATGCCGAATCCAGATCAAAATGCAGTAATAGTATGCGCAACGGTTGGGTTGTCCGTGGAGTAAGCGAATCAGCTTTTCATTGTTGCGTTGATCCGAGCGCGGCTCTCCAGCAAAATGGGCGGAGATGACCCCTGGTGCGCCTTCTAGGGCTTCCACACAAAGTCCGGAGTCATCGGCCAGGGCCGGATAACCACTTAAAGCAGAGGCATGGCGTGCCTTGGAAAGCGCATTTTCCAGAAACGTGCAGTGGGGTTCCGGTGCTTCGGGAATACCCAGGGAATCCTGAGACAGGATGTCTTGCCCCAGCGGGAGTAACAACCGTTGAAACTCCTCGAGTTTCCCCGGGTTGCGGGTGGCCAATACCCACGGTTTCATGCGCTGGCTCCTGCTGGAGGCAGAGGCCGGTCCAAGGCCTGCAACTGTAAGGCAAATAATTCCCGGCAGCCGGATTGAGCCAGATCCAGCAGGGCATCCATCTGATGGCGCCGAAACGGTGCTTTTTCTGCCGTACCCTGAACTTCCACGAAATGCCCATCCGAGGTCATGACCACATTCATGTCCGTGTCGCAACAGGAATCCTCTTCGTAGTCCAGGTCGAGAACGGGAATCCCTTCAAAAATCCCCACGGAAACGGCAGCCACTTGCTGCAGCAAGGGGGATTGACGCAGCACACCCTGTTGCACGAGACGTTCCATGGCCTCTTCCAAAGCCACATAGGCCCCAGTGATGCTGGCTGTGCGTGTGCCTCCATCGGCCTGCAAGACATCGCAATCCAGGGTGACTGTGCACTCGCCCAATACATCCAGGTCCATGACGGCGCGCAAAGAGCGGCCAATCAGGCGTTGAATTTCCATGGTTCGTCCACCCTGCTTGCCAGTGGCGGCCTCGCGTTTGTTGCGCGTGTGTGTTGCCCGGGGCAGCATGCCGTATTCTGCCGTGACCCATCCCTTTCCCTGACCCTTCAAAAACCCCGGAACCCCCCGGTCGACACTGGCTGTACACAGCACACGGGTGTGACCAAATTCCACCAGCGCGGATCCTTCTGCATGACGAGAGACTCCACGGCTAAAGGAGACGGCACGTAATTGATCGGCTCGACGCTGGCTGGGACGCATGAAACTTCCTCGCTGAAAACCTTCGAAGGCGCCAGTTTACGCCAATTACACCAGAGTGGAGTATCATTGAGCCGGCATCGGATGATCTCATTTGGGTCGACTGACTACTCTCATTGACGAGGCAGAGACAGTGGCAAGCGTATATAGCATGACCAGCTTTTCGGCGGTATCTCGCGATCTTCCCTGCGGAACGTTGACGCTGGAAATCAAAACCGTGAACCATCGTTTTCTGGAAATTCAGTTTCGTGGC
>DAIDKJ010000055.1 GCA_027450105.1 Ferrovum sp. | reverse complement strand
AGAAGGGTTTTTCCTGTGCCCGCCTGACCGAGCAGGGTGATGAAATCCAGATCGGGGTTCATGAGCAGGTTGAGGGCGAAGTTCTGCTCGCGATTGGCGGCGCTAATCCCCCATACATTGTTTTTTTGCGACGTGTAATCCTTGAGGGTTTGCAGGATGGCCGTCTGGCCATTACGCTCCTTCACCTGGGCATAAAAGGGTTTGTCGTCCTGTTCCTGGTAGACAAACTGATTGAGCAGAAATTGCGGAATCAGCGGTCCTTGAACACTGTACAGGGTACGACCCTGTTCCTGCCAGGATTTCATGTCCTTGCCGTGTGATTCCCAGAAATCATGGGGTAACTCCAGCGTGCCGGTGTAGAGCAGATCGGCATCTTCCAGCACCTTGTCGTTGAAGTAGTCCTCGGCCTCCACCCCCAGAGCACGCGCCTTGATGCGCATGTTGATGTCTTTGCTGACCAGAATGACGGCACGCTGGGGTTGAGCCCGCTTGAGTTCCAGGGCCACCCCCAAGATCTGGTTGTCGGCCTTGTCGCCCGCGAGGGTGGATGGAATGCTGGACCCATTGAGGGTTTGCAGGAACAGCAATCCCGAGGGAGTGCGCAGCGTCTCCCTGGCCAGGGGAATGCCCGAGGTGATGTCCGACTTTTTGGCGCGCGAGATGATTTCATCCAGAAAACGGCTGACTTGCCGTGCGTTGCGCGCCACTTCGGTCATGCCTTTTTTGTTGTTGTCCAGTTCTTCGATGGTGACCATGGGCAAAAACACGTCATGTTCTTCAAACTGGAACAGACTGGTGGGGTCGTGCAACAGAACATTGGTGTCCAGCACGAACAGCTTGGGGGGTTGTGCAGATTTTCGGGCCATGGTCAGGATCAGGAATGAGAGGGAAGGGATTTGACGGCATCCAGAACGGCCTGGGCGTGATGGGGTACGGCCACTTTGCGCCACTCATGGCGCAGTATGCCTGCGGCATCGATTACGAAGGTACTGCGTTCGATGCCCCGGACTGGTTTTCCATAGAGTGTTTTTTCCTTGATGACGTCGAATAGTCCGCAGGCCAGCTCTTCGGTGTCACTGAGTAAATGGAAAGGTAATTCCAGCTTGGCACGAAAACGCTCATGAGAGGCGATGGTATCGCGTGAAATGCCTAGAATGGTGCAGTGAAGCGCTCGAAAATCTTCGTATAAGCTCTTGAATTGCAAACCCTCATCAGTACAACCCGGAGTGGCATCCCGAGGATAGAAATACAACACCAAGGGAGCTCCGCGCAGAGCGGAAAGCTGAAATTGCTGCCCGCCAGTTGCTGGCAAGGAAAAGTCGGGAACGGCTTTGTTCAGTGTCATGGGGCTTCCTGTGAGGATCATCAGTGACATGTGGTTGGTTTAACCCTGACCCATGGGCCGGGGTAATTGTTCCGCAACGGGTTCTGTTTTGAGTGCAAAAGCGTGCTGTGCGGCATTGTAGCCTGTTCGCTGGCCAGGTGGGGGGTTCGCATGGGCGCGGATTTTAATGCGGCGCCTGGCGGGGGTCGTCATCATGGGGCCAAGCCCTGAACCATCAAGGTGCCCGAGCGTCCGGGAACTGTGCCCGCTACCAGTGTGCCCAGCGGCAAATGCAGCGGATCCACTCGGGCACCAAACTCAGCCATACCCTGCAGGCGGTATCCCTGGGTTTTCCAGCCGTGCAACAGAGCATCCAGCACGTGGGCCAGACGCAGCCCTTCCAGTTCGGCATGCAAGGTGAATACATGTCCGGCAGGGGGTTCTTCGCGTGTCAGGCTGAGTAGATGGGAGGCCACCGAGCTGGCATCCAGACCATCACAGCCGATCAATTCATCCAGCGTGGGCAAGGTGGTGGGTAACTGGGGACACCCCACGGTACCATCGGCCAACACCGGCAAAAAAGGGCTCGTGCCGCGACAATCAGAACACCAGAGAAAACCTTCCGAGTGGAGATAGTGCAAGGCGCTGTCGTTCATTTGCCAGCCTGCGGCACCATGTAATCGGGCCGGGCGCTCAAAGATGTCTTGATAGCGCTGTGCGGCGCGCTGCAACTGCCGGCGCGTCCACTGGGGTGTGGCCCGGGATACGCCATCCTGCCAGGCAATATGATCCCAGGTGTGGATGCCGGTTTCGAATCCGGCCGCGGCCACCTGGCGCATGACCTCCCGTGCCTTGAGACCAATATCCGGACCTGGCAGCAAGGTGCCGTAGAGCAAGGTTTTAAGCCCATAGTGCTCCAGCACCGAAGTCCGTTTGACCTTTCCCAGAAAGCCCTTGCGGAAAACCCGTTTGATGGCGCGTCCGGTGTGATCCGGGCCCAGGCTGAAGAGGAAGGTGGCCCCGACTTCATGGGCGCGCAGCAGCCTGACCAGAGCCGGCACCCCCTCCAGTGTGCCCCGCAAGGTATCCACGTCAATTTTCAATACCAGATCTCTCATCCTGCGACTATGTCCAATTTTGACTCGAGAAGCAAGTGTCCGGGATTGCATTGCGCCCCCCATCCGGGCGGGTCGTGATGGTGGCTCGTGTTAGAATGACGGATTATGATCTCCTAATGGTTTGAATTCATGTCTCGACAACTACGCAACATTGCCATCATCGCCCACGTGGATCATGGCAAGACCACGCTGGTAGACAAGCTCCTGCAGCAAGCCGGTACCTTTGCCGCCCATCAGCATGTCACTGAACGGGTCATGGATAGCAACGACCTGGAAAAGGAACGGGGCATTACCATCCTGGCCAAAAACTGTGCGGTGACCTACGAAGGAACGCACATCAACATCGTTGATACGCCGGGTCATGCGGATTTTGGCGGGGAAGTGGAGCGCGTGCTGTCCATGGTGGATGGTGTACTGTTGCTGGTGGACGCCGTGGAAGGCCCCATGCCACAAACCCGCTTCGTAACGCGCAAAGCCCTGGCACAGGGGCTCAAACCCATCGTGGTGGTGAACAAGATCGACCGTCCTGGCGCGCGACCAGACTGGGTGGTCAATCACACCTTCGACCTGTTCGACAAATTGGGTGCGAGCGAAGAGCAACTGGATTTCCCGGTGGTGTATGCCTCGGCCCTTCAGGGCTATGCCACACTGCAAGTCGGACAGACCGGTGCCGACATGCGCCCGTTATTCGACACCATCCTGCAATACGTTCCGCAACGTGCGGGTGACCCTGAAGGTCCTTTGCAGTTGCAAATCATTTCTCTGGACTACTCCAGTTTCGTGGGGCGCATCGGCATCGGCCGGATTCGTCGCGGGCGCATTCGCCCGGGACAGGAAGTGAGCGTGTTGCGTGGTCCCGACAGTACTCCCAAAAAAGCCCGGGTCAATCAGGTGCTGGGATTCAAGGGCCTGGAGCGGGTACAATTCGAAGTGGCCGAGGCCGGTGATATCGTTCTGGTCAATGGCATCGAGGATGTGGGCATCGGGGTCACCCTTACCGATCCGGAGCACCCGGACGCCTTGCCCATGTTGGAAGTGGACGAACCCACCCTCACCATGAACTTTCAGGTGAACACCTCGCCCTTTGCCGGCCAGGAGGGCAAATACGTTACCAGCCGCCAGGTGCGCGAACGTCTGGAGCGGGAACTCATGAGCAACGTGGCCCTGCGCATGCAGGAAACCGATGACACGGATGTGTTTTTGGTGTCCGGCCGGGGTGAATTGCACTTGATGATTCTGCTGGAAAACATACGCCGCGAAGGCTACGAACTTGCCGTTTCGCGCCCTCGCGTGCTGCTCAAAGAGGTGAACGGAGAGCGCTGCGAACCTTTCGAAATGCTCACCGTCGATGTGGAAGAAGGTCATCAGGGTACCGTGATGCAGGCCTTGGGAGAGCGTCGTGGCGATTTGCAGGACATGCAACCCGATGGACGCGGACGGGTACGTTTAGACTATCGAATCCCTGCCCGGGGGCTCATCGGATTTCAGTCGGATTTCCTCACCATGACACGAGGCACCGGTCTCATGAGCCATGTGTTTGACGAATACGCGCCCATGAAACCAGACATTCCGGCACGTCGCAATGGAGTCCTGATATCCGCCGAACAGGGCGAAGCCGTGGCCTACTCCCTGTGGAAATTACAGGAACGGGGACGCATGTTCGTGGTTCCGGGCGACCGGGTCTATGAGGGCATGATCATCGGTATTCATAGCCGTGACAATGACTTGGTGGTCAACCCAGTCAAAACCAAACAGCTCACCAACATTCGTGCAGCGGGCAAGGACGAGGCCGTGGTCCTGACCCCTCCAGTGGGAATGACCCTGGAGTCAGCCATCGAGTTCATCGATGACGACGAACTGGTGGAAATCACCCCCAAAACCATCCGCCTGCGCAAGCGCCATCTGCTGGAACATGATCGCAAGCGCGCCGCACGCGGGGCAGAGTCGATCTCGTGAGTGCCCTCGTCGGTTTTGCGGGCCATTCGGGCGCTGGCAAAACCACGTTGCTGGAGCAGGTCATCGCCCTCTTGCGCAGTTGGGGGCTACGGGTTGCTCTGATCAAACACGCCCATCATCAGTTCGAGATCGACACCCCGGGTAAAGACTCCTGGCGGCACCGTCAGGCTGGGGCCCAAGAGGTGCTGATTGTCTCCAGTCGTCGCTGGGCCCTGCTGCACGAACTGGTGGACGAGACAGAGCCGACTCTGGAGTCCTTGCTGCGCCATCTGACCCCCTGCGACCTGATCCTGGTGGAAGGGTTCAAGCAAGAGCCCATTCCCAAAATGGAAGTCTGGCGGGCCGCCCAAGGCGGCACCCGGCTCAATACCAACGACCCCTGGATCATCGCCCTGGTCACGGATCAACCCCAAGCGGGTCTGCTTCCTTGCCTGGATATCGATGACCCGGAAGCCACAGCCCGGTTTTTGGTCCAGCGCTTCGATCTGGTGCTGCGCCCCTCACAGACCCAAGCCGGAGCCGTTCGCCTCAAATACTTTGCACAGTTGCGAGAACGTCTGCACCGGACGCAGGAAATCGTGGCCATAGAACGGGGAATGCCCGTAGCGCGGCTCATTACACAACTACAGTCGCGGGGCGGGGTCTGGGCGGAGTGTTTTGCTCCGGGTCATCCATATCGGGTGGCCGTGAATCAAGACATGGTGTCGGATGAAACCCGGTTGCAAGATCAGGATGAGGTAGCCTTGCTGCCTCCGGTCACCGGAGGATGAGGGCTCGTCAAAAAAAAGCTTGGGGAGCGCGCAATTGACCGTTGTGGTGCAGATTGACACGCTGGATGAGTCGGCCCTGTTGCAGCGCTTACGCCAAAGCCAGCCGCAGGCGGGAGCCATCGTCTCTTTTCTGGGGCAGGTTCGCTCCCTCAACGAGGGGGAGGTCATTCAAACCCTGACGCTGGAACATTACCCGGGCATGACGGAAAAGTCCCTGGCGCGCCTGGAAGAGCAGGCCAGGGCGCGCTGGGATCTTCTGGCCGTGGAAATCCATCATCGTGTGGGGGCCCTCGGCGTGGGCGAGGCCATCGTTTTCGTGGCCGTAGCCAGTCACCACCGCCAACAAGCCTTTGCTGCCTGCGAATTCCTCATGGATCAACTCAAAACCACGGCACCCTTCTGGAAAAAGGAAACCACTGCCCAGGGAACACGCTGGGTTGCGGCCAAAACCAGCGATGAACAGGCGCGCCGGCGCTGGGAACCGAATGCTGGGCCAGAAGGACCGGAAGAACTGTGAGCAACGATCGATTTGCGAGGTATCGTACGAACGCGTACAATAAAGCCGTGAGAATTCCTGTTACCGTTACCCTCTTCACCCAAGTCCAAACCATGTCACTCGTCCGCCGTTTTTGTTGGCAGACCGTGCTGCCTGTACTTGGCATCCTGGCCCTGACAGCCTGCAGTCCGGTGGGGCCCGATTTTGTCCGTCCGGCACCCCCCAAGGCCACGGATTACGGTTCCGCTTCGGCTTCGGAAACAACAGTGGGCAGCGAGGGGACCTTTGGGGCCGCACAACATTTCAGTACGGAAAAAGACGCCCAAAGCGGGCGCTGGTGGCAGCAGTTTGGCTCACCCAAGCTCGATGCGCTCATCGATAGCGCCCTGCAAAACAATCCCTCCATCGAGGCAGCCAGCGCAGCCCTAGCCAATGCGCGTGAGTTTGCCGTGGCCCAGTCGGATAACCTGCTCGTTCCCAGTGTAGACGCCCAGGCCGGTCAGACCCGGGAAAAAATCTCCACGGCGGCCTTTGGTTTGCCCGGTAATTCGCCCACTTTCAGTCTTACCAATGTGTCGATCAATGTGGGGTATACCCTGGATTTTTTCGGAGCCAATCGCCGCAAACTGGAGGGGCTGGCTGCCCAAACCGATATGCAAGCCTGGCTATTGCAGGGCGCGCGCCAAACACTGGCCGCCAATATCGTGACCACGGCCCTACTCGAGGCCGGTTTGCGCGCCATGATCGATTCCACGCAAGCCATGGTGGCCGATCAGGGGGAGCTGCTGCAAATCCTGAGCCAACGCGCAGCGCTAGGCGCCGTGTCCGAGACCGAGGTGCAAAATCAGCGCGCCCTGTGGGCCCAAACCAAAGCCACCCTGCCACCCCTGCACCAGCAATTGGCGCAGGCGCGCCATCAATTGGCGGCTTACCTGGGCAAGACTCCCGATGCCCGGGAGTTGCCCGAATTTCATCTGGCTGATTTCACCCTGCCGGTGGATCTGCCCCTGACCGTTCCCTCGCAACTGGTGCGTCAACGCCCCGACATTCTGGCCAGCGAGGCCCAATGGCATCAGGCCACCGCATCTCTGGGAATGACCATTGCCAGCGTGTACCCCAATCTAACCCTGTCGGCGGGTATGGGAGCCATGGCCCTGCAGCCAGGAAATGTGTTCAATGCAGCCTCATCGGTGTGGAATCTGGGCACCAATATCACGCAACCCCTGTTTCATGGGGGGGCCCTCATTGCCGAGCAACATGCCGCCGAAGCGGCCCTGCAACAAGCCTCCGCCCAGTACCGGCAAACGGTGGTCTTTGCCTTCCAGAACGTGGCCGACGCATTGCATGCGCTGCACAGCGATGCCCAAACGCTGGAAGCACAGACGCAAAATGCCACGGCCTATGCGCAAAACCTTGCCCGGGCCCGGGCACAGTACGCTCTGGGTGCTCTGGGGTACCCGGAGGTGTTGAGTGTTCAAGCCCGGGCCGAACAAGCGCGCATCACCCAAACCCAGGCCCAGGTGCAGCGCCTGTCTGATACAGCAGCCTTGTATCTTGCTTTGGGAGGGGGCTGGCAAAGCCCACCCCAGTCCAACACGGCGGCTACTGTCCAGCCTGTCTCTGGCCAGTGATGAACTCCGCTCTCGACCGAATCCTGGGGGCCCATGCGCCTGAGTCGACTGTTTTGTCGTTTTTTGTCCGAGAATATCGCCCATGAACCCTGCACATCCCGAAAAGCCTTCTTTCAAAAAGCGCCTGATCCTCATGCTGGTGCTGGTGGTCATTCTGGTGGGTGGCCTGGTGGGATTCAATCTGTTCAAGGTTTCCATGATCCAGAGCCATCTGGCCGGCATGAAAAACCCGCCCCAAACGGTCACGATGCAAGTGGTTCAAACCACGCAGTGGAATCCACAAATCCAGGCCATTGGCTCGCTGCGCGCCTTGCACGGCGTGGACCTCAGTCCCGAGGTGCCCGGTACGGTGCGCTCCATCGCCGTGCCGTCGGGGGCCATGGTGCATGCCGGGCAGTTACTGCTGCAGATGGTCGACGATGCCGAACGGGCTCAAGTGAGTGCCTGGGAAGCCAGCGTCAAACTGGCACGGATCACCTTGCAGCGGGACCGTTCGCAGCTGGAAATCAAGGCCGTCAGCCAGGCACAGCTGGATGCGGATCAGGCCGATCTGGACAACAAGCTGGCTCAATGGAATCTGGCAACGGC